>JAUNIQ010000055.1:0-7868 GCA_030535275.1 Bacillota bacterium
TTTCCAAGTATCAATTTGATACCTGTTACTTACACTTTTATGGTACAAAAAAGAGGACTTATTTGTCCTCTATCATTGATTCGACATCGGCCATTTTGCCGGTCACCAGTTCCTCCGGCAGCGAGACCTGACCGCAGACAGGGCAACGCGGGACCTTGTGTCTGAAGCCACGGGAAAGATAGTCGAAGGCGACTTCAATCATCTCCATTTCGACTCCGCATCTGTCGCATATTAACTTTTCTGACGGCTTCTCCGCCGCGTCGTTTTTCTTTGTTACCGGCTTTGGCATTTCCTATTCCTCTACTTTGTTGCCGTTGAAAACGGGCTCCAGCTTAATCTGCATTCTGTGTGAATATACGTTGAATATTTCGCGCTTATTGGCTCCGAAATCGCCGTATTCAACCCAGAGGGTAATGGCCCCAATTTCGTTGTACGCCTTATAGTGGCCGCTTTCCGGATTGCGGGTTCTGCGGCCGGTGCGCTCAGCGCGCTCAATTACATTCGCAAGGTCCTCGGTGAGTATGCGGGCCCTGTTCACCTTGACCCTTACTTCTTCCGACATGGTGATTTCATATTTCAGTTCTTCAGGTCTGTCTGTCATTTCCTCTCCCCAGAACTCACTAAGAAGTTTTTCCTTCAGGATGCTTCTGTTCTGTCTGCGCTGAGTAACATCCGGCTCCTTCGCCGTGCAGTCCGGATCAATATCAAAGAGCACATCCAGAATGTGGATAGCTTTCTTGTTCTGACCGGTGAACACATCGCGGCAGTTGGAACAGTAAACCAGATAAGGATTATCGCTCATACCGGCGCGTTTCTCGGCCACATGCTTCGCAAAATCAGGCTGAGCCACTGCGCCCTGGCCTCCGAATCCGCAGCACCCGTGAAGATCGCCCTTAGGAAGCTCCTCCGTACTGATGCCTGCGCTGGCAGCCAGCTTTCTTACTGCCGCCTGCACCTCATCATCTCCCCGCGCCGAACATGGATCAAACACAGTGAATGGGCCAGAAGTTGGGTCAGTTGGGTCAGAAGAACCGACCCTCTGTCCCATAAGCTCGTAGATTGTAACTGTTGGGATCTCCGGCAGGTATTCAGCCAGATGCCTATTGCAGGACATGCAGGCCGTAACCAGCGTCGGGCTGCCTATGGATTCCCAGTCGGCTTTAAGCTGGTTTACAGATTCCATATGTGCCTCAGTGTTGCCGGCCCAGTCAATCGGGAGACCGCAACACTTAAGCAGCAGACCTGCATCAGGGTAGGTATCTCTAAGCCACCTGTATGGCTTTATTACATAGTCGGGATTCAGCGCACCCAGGCTGCAGCCCGGGAAGAACGCATAGCTTGCCGGGTCAGAGGCTGGGTCAGAGGAACCGACCCCCTGTCCCATTTTCACGACGGCAGCATGAGGGCTGTTGGCAAATTCCATGTCGCGAATGTAGTACTGCTTGTAGGCAGCGGGCATTTTATCAGCTGCATGCATCTGGTGGCGGGCAGCTTTAATCATGCCGCAGAGCTCTATGTGCTCAGGGCATGCATATTCTTCCATGATTTTGCAATCGGTGCAGGCTGCAATGTATTTACGGGCAGGAGACTTGTGGACGAGGGAACCTGCAGGCTTTACTGACAGGAATAATTCGTCACGCATCTTAACCGGCCATTTTTTATAGAATTCAACCAGGTCACAGTAGCTTTCGCAGCCATCACACTGACATCTGATGCAGCGTGATGCTTCGGCAATTGCTTCCTCTTCTGTATAAGTTTCACCGGCTGGTTCAACTATTGCGCAATCATCAAGCTTGTCTTCATTGCCAACGCACTTTGATGGTTCTGCCAGTTCAGGCATGTTAAGTACACCGGATTTCAGGTAATCGTCAGCAGCTGCAGAAAGTGCGATGCCGTCTGCAAGGGCATGCATCAGATCCCTGCCGTTCAAGGAGCCGCCTGTAAGAAGGAGGGCCTTGCCTCCATCAGGGCGCTCTGTGATTTCGCTTCCCGATGTTACACCAAAATCATCTCCGCCTTTACCTGTGGCTACATATATGACATCGAAGCCTTCGCCTAAGAGAGCAGTCTTGTCTGCCTTTGCATTAAGCTTGAGCTCATAGCTTTCATTCTTGAACTGAAGTTCGAATTCTGCCATATAGCTATCGCGGTCCATTAACTCTTCAAGCTGTCCACCGATGTGGTCGCCTGCTTCGAAAACTGTCACATCATACTTTCGGCCGGCCATTTTCAGAGTGAAGGCCATGCCGCTGATTCCGCCGCCGACAACTGCGATTTTCTCGCTGTGCTTTGGCAGGTTGTAGGCGTTCGGGTCACGGCGGATTGCCAGAGTGTTTACTGCCTGCTCCAGTTTACGAATTTGAACTGCGCCGCCAAAACCTTCGCGGATGCATGCATTCTGACAGTAGGCGGGGCATGTTTCGGCAACAATACCCGGGAAGACAACGCAGTCACGAATTGACTTGTAGGCTGCGTTGAAACGTTTCTTTTCTATTCTTTCCTGCACGTCAAGAATGTCCATTTTAAATGGACATGCATCTGCACACAGTGGAATGTCCTGCATGCGGCAGCTATCAAATTCATTGTAAAAATCTCGAACTTCTTTCATACCGAGATTATAACACAAAAATGGGACAGGGGGTCGGTTCTTCTGACCCAGTTCCTAAATGGAAATAAATAGCAATTATGGCAATAATATGATATAATGCAAGGCGAAAGGTGGTGAAAATATGCCTAGAAGGATTAGATTGAGAAGTGCAGGTTGTTATTATCATGTAATTGTAAAAGGGAATAGCGGGCAAATTATATTTGAGGATAGTAGCGATTATGAGTTTTTTATTAAGACTTTGAGGAAGGTAAAAGGGGAAATACCGTTTAAGCTTATTGCTTATTGCCTTATGGATAATCATGTTCATTTGCTCCTGCGGGACGAGGAGGATGTTCTTCCGGATATAATGAAAAAAATTGAGGTGATTTATTCGATTTATTTTAATTCGAAATACGAGAGAAGGGGGCATCTGTTTTATGATCGATACAGGAGCATTCCAATTAATAGTGAAAGGCAGTTGGCTGCAGTGTTCAGATACATTCTGAATAATCCGTATAAGGCGGGTATTGATAGTGCGACAGGGTACAGGTGGGGTTGCTTTTGCGAGTATAGCAATTCATTAAACAGGCGCAGGGTTGTTGATGTTGACCTTGGTAAGGAATTGTTTGGGGGATTGGAATATATCGAAAAACTGATAGCGTCGTTTGATCCTAATGACAGAAGTGAGGCCGAGGAGCTTGGGGTGATTGACAAGAATAGAATGTTTGACAGTGAAGCGATTGCTTTCATGAGGGACAATTATGGGGAAATGATTTTTTCAAAATTACTCAGCATGAACAGGAAAGACAGAAATGACCTTCTCAGGGAGCTTAAGAGTGCGGGCTTGTCTGTACGGCAGATTTCCCGGCTAACAGGAATTAGCA
The DNA here is from genome assembly GCA_030535275.1 of Bacillota bacterium. GTDB lineage: Bacteria > Bacillota > Clostridia > Peptostreptococcales > Anaerovoracaceae > Lentihominibacter. The sequence continues at coordinate 3,472 of JAUNIQ010000055.1, forward strand.
GGAGCGTAGTTCAACGGGCATGAAATGGGCACGAAGCGGGTATAAAAAAAGGGGCTGCTCTACGCAGCCTCTTTATTATGGGTCAGAAGAACCGACCCTCTGTCCCGTTTTTTATTTGTATACGCTTTCCTGACCAGGTCTCCATGCGATACCTTCTTCGCCGAGGTCGCCAAACTTAACGTCTTCTGGCTTTGATGGATCCATTGGGTTAGCCTTGATGTCATCAAGTGCATCATACAGATCTGAACCGAGGAAGTACTTTTCAGGCTTGTTAGGGTTAGGTTCGCCCTTAGCAAGTGCGTCGATACCTGCCTTGATCTTTTCAGGTCTTGCAGGGAGTTCATAGATACGAACGCCAACTGCGTTGTTGATTGCGTTGATAACAGCCATGTGGTCGGATGACTGGAATGCTTCTGAAGCTCCGGATGAACCGAAAGGTCCACGTGGGTCATATCCATCCATGTGGATGTAATTGAATGCAGGGTAGTCAGGAATATCCTTGATGTAAGGTACTCCGCCTCTCAGCATGTTAGTGTGCTTCTTAACATCTTCGTAGTCTTCGCTAAGTGCGAATCCGATTGCATGTGACATGCCGCCGTAGATCTGTCCTTCAACAGCCTGGATGTTACCGGCTGTTCCGATCCAGTCAACGCAGGTCATGCCTGTGCAGGTTGCCTTACCTGTTGCAACATCTACATCAACTGTTGCCAGGAACAGTGCATATGTATATGTGTAAGTAGGGTTACCTGAACCATCGTTAGGGTCGAGGTCATAGAAGTAACTGTATTCATCAGTTGTGAACCAGTCTCCGTCGAATCTTGTTGGGATTCCTTCTGCAACCATTTCATCGTAAGTTCTGTAAGTGCCATCAGGCTTTCTCATTGAATCAGCCAGACCCTTTGCAGCTACGATTGATGCCTTACCATTTGCATAGTGTGATCTTGAACCTGCGGATTCACCAGTGTTTGGACAATACTTGGAGTCGTCCTGAACGAGCTTGATGTCGTTAGGAGTTACGTTAGGGAAGTAAGGCTTCAGTGCTTCCAGAGTACAGATGAGTGATCCCTGGTCTCCGCCCTGGCCCTGATCCTGCCAAGTGTCGTACTTTCTGAATGTTCCGTCCGGCATCAGTTCGATAGCAACGTGTGCTTCGTCAACTGCACCCAGACCAACGTTGTATCCGCCCCATGCGATACCTACGCCCTTCTTAACGTCATCGTGATCCTTGTTCCATGCTTCAGCTTCTGCCTTTGCTTCATCGTACTTAGGCTTCAGAGCGTCCATCATGTCTTCCATCGGCAGATGGAGGTATGGATACTGGTTAAGGTTAGTATCTTCAGGAGTTCTTGCAATGTTCTTATATCTGAATTCGAATGGGTCGATTCCAGCCTTTTCTGCCAGCATGTCTACGATAGCTTCTGAGCAAGTGTAAGCCTGTGGAGCACCGTATCCTCTATAAGCAGTACCGAATGAGTGGTTAGTATAAGCTACTCTTGACAGTCCTGCGCAGTTTGGCATGTAGTAAGGGTAGAACATGAATCTTGAAATCTTAGTCAGCTTGTCATCGCCCAGTTCTGTGAATGGACCATGGTCAAGACCTGCGTCGAATTCGCCGGCAACGAACTTACCATCAGCATCGCAAGCCATTCTTGCGTTGAAGTAAGTCGGTGATCTCTTACCTGATACTGCATTGAATTCATCCCATGTCATTGACAGTGAGCAAGGCATGCCTGTTACTCTTACTGCGATACCGATCATTGAATAAGTGTGAGCATTCATTGCCCAGCCGAATGAACCGCCTGTAGGGTTTTCGATTACTCTCAGCTTATCAACATCGATGCCGATAGCTTCAGCCATGTCGTCTCTGTCAAAGTACAGAGTCATTGTCTTGCAGTGGATGCACATGTTGTCATCTTCATCATAGTAACCCTGCATTACGTCACCTTCGATTGACATATGCGGTTCTCTTGATGAATAGAATGAACCTTCAACTGAGTATGCAGCTTCATCAATCAGCTTAGGAACATTTTCGTGGTCTCCCTTCAGAACAGGAAGTTCTGAGTAGATGTTTGGACCATATGTATCAGGCAGCCAGTCGTGGATGTTCTTTGCATCCGGAGTAACTGCTTCAAGATAGCTCATGTATTCAGGCAGCTGTTCGATTTCTACCTTTACAGCAGCTGCAGCAGCTACTGCGTGATCTCTTGTGTCTGCGCAAACCAGAGCAACAACGTCGCCGTAGTACAGAATCTTGCCGTCAGCCAGGATGTGGTGGCACTGTTCCAGTTCAACTGTTCTTGCGGAGAATCCGTAAGTCATCAGTCTGTTTTTGCATCCAGCTTCCTGAGCTTCCTTAGCAGTGATTACTGAATGAACGCCAGGCATCTTCAGTGCTTCTGAAGTGTCGATGTTCTTAATGATGGCGTGTGATGCGAGTCTTGGCTGTACCAGTGCAACCTTGAGAGTTTCAGCTGGCATGTGCAGTTCGATATCATCACCGTAGTCACATACGCCGCAAGCCTTCGGCAGTGCATTTGGTCTTTCAAGTGGCTTTCCGTAGAAGTTGCCAACATCATCTGACCAGTCGTAGATGAAGTCTTCTACCTTCTTTTCGCCTCTGAGGACTTCAGCAGCAGCCATAACAGTGTCTACGATGTGCTTGTAACCAGTACATCTGCAAACGTTTCTGTGTGTCTGGAACCAGTCTCTTACGTCTTCTCTTGTAGGGGAAGGGTTCTCCTGCAGAAGAGCATAAGCAGATACGATGAAGCCAGGTACGCAGAATCCGCACTGAACTGCGCCAAATGCAACCCACAGTCTCTGGAGAGGATGTGGATAGTTAACACTACCGATACCTTCGATAGTCGTTACCTTCGTGTACTCTTCCATCTTGCCGATTTTGCGAGTACATGAGCGGATGACCTTACCATCAACGATTACTGAACATGCTCCGCATACGCCTGTTCCGCAACCAACTTTGGTTCCGGTCAGTCCAAGACGACGAAGAACGTCAGCAAGAGTGTCTTTGGCAGGATCACAGATGAACATACGGTCTGCGCCGTTAATGTTCAGAGTCATCTTTTTTAAATTCATAATTGCCTCCGTTTTTGATAGGTAATAACTAATGATTTACATATTTAAGTGTATTGCTAATACGTGCCTATATTTTACCCAATTAACGCAGAAGCAGTCAAGAAAAAGGGACGGCAGTATCATAATTGAAACAGATAAAGACCATATTTACAGCATATTTGTGATATACTCTTTTCAAGGAGGCTTGAAATGGCATATAAGGACAAAATCACTACGGCTGCCGAGGCCGTAAAACTGGTAAAATCAGGTGACAGAGTGTATATAGGAACCAGCAGCAGCTTTGCTTATGAACTGCTGGACGCACTCTTTGACAGAAAAGATGAACTTGAAGACATTACTCTGCTCTGTGCAATGTCAATTACACCGTGCAGGATGTTCGATACGGACTGGGAGGAGGGCAATCCATTCAGGTTCAACACCTTCTTCCTGGGAGCAGGTGAACGCAAAGGCCACATGAAGCATGGAATGCCGTACGATTACACATCATTCCATCTTTCACAGATAGATCTGTGGGTTCGTGAAATAGGAAAACCGGACATCAGCTTCCTTCAGGTGTCACAGCCTGACGAGGATGGCATGTTCTGCTACGGTTCTGCAGGAATCTGCGATAACAAGTACTTCGTTGAAGAAACGAAGCGTGCAGTAATTCTGGAATCCAATACGGGCAGTCCGTACATATACGGTCAGGACAACCTGATCAGCGGCGACCACGAAAAGGTTAAAGCCATTATCGAAACAGACAAGAATGCGCCGGAACTCATGCCGGATGAAATAGATGATGTATCCCGTCAGATAGCGAAGATAGTAGTCGCCGAAGTTCCTGATGGAGCGACAATTCAGCTGGGGCTGGGCAAGATGTCCACAGCAATCGGCTATGACCTGACGCAGAGGAACGACCTAGGCATTTTCTCGGAGCTTTTCAGTGAGCCAATGGCAATGCTCATGAAGAACGGCAATGTAAACAACAGCTGCAAGGGCTTTATGGACGGAAAGAGCGTATTCTCATTCTCGGCCGGAACTCAGGAAATGTATGATTTCATGGACCACAATCCTGAAATCTACGGAGCGCCTTTCCCGTTTGTTAACGATGCGAGAAACATTGCTAAGAACAAGCGCATGATATCCATTAACAGCGCCATGGCAGTCAATCTCTTCGGAGAGGTAATCGCCGACTCAATGGGCTGGCACCAGCAAAGTGCTGTAGGCGGACAGCTGGACTTCGTCAAGGGAGCCCAGTGGTCAGAAGGCGGCAAATCAATCATAGCCCTGGCCTCAACCTTCAGAAAGAACGGAGAACTTAGAAG
>JAUNIQ010000055.1:7878-10698 GCA_030535275.1 Bacillota bacterium
ACATGTGTAACAACACCTCGAAGCGAGGTTCAGTACGTTGCGACCGAATACGGCTGCATCAATATTAAAAATCTGATCATGAAGGATAGAGTAAGGGCAATAATCAGCCTGGCTCATCCGGACTTCAGAGATCAGCTTACTCAGGAGGCCAAAGACTACGGTCTCTTATAAAAGTAAATGGGACAGGGGGTCGGTTCCTCTGACCCACCTATGAGCGATATGAAGCATGGATTTCCGAAAAAGCGAACAATTTTTTCTACGGTGATTTTCCTGGTCATGACCGGAGTGGCAGGGTTCTGTTATGGTGTGCTTGGAAGGGATAATCTTCTGCCGTCGGTAATGATGGTTGTTCAGGCGCTGATGATTTCTTTTGCCAAGATTGATGAGAAGCCGCTGGTTCTGTTCCTTAAGGTTCTGGCGATCAATGTGAGCATGTGCGTGCTTGAGTCGATTGTCTTCATGAACATGTGGGCGGGCATTTTCATTGTGTTTGGTGTCGTTTTCTGTGGGGCGACGCTTCTCTACAGAGACAGGGGAATGCAGGTATATTTTCCGTTCCTGCTGTGCAACATCTACATGATGGTGGGTACGCCGCTGCCGATTACGCAGATTGGAGGCAGACTCATTGCCATGGTTGGTGGTGCGGTTCTTGTGGGGCTGGCACAGTTTGCAAGCATGAAGCGCATGAAGGGTGAGAGCAAGGGCATCGCCAATTTCATGAAGGGCTTTGAGCTTGACACCAAGTCAATCAGATTCAGCTTCGCGTTCAGGCTGGCCCTGGGCGTTACGCTCATGTGGTTCATAGTAAGATTCTTTGATATTGAGTATGGAAAGTGGCTGGTAATCAGCGTCAATTCCATAGTGATGCCGAGCATTCCAAAGGCAAAGATCAAGCTGAGAAAGAGAGTGCTGGGCTGCGTTATAGGCGTGGCGCTGTTCTTCATTTTCCATCTGCTGATACACCCGATAGCAATATGGCTGCTCATTCTGGCGGCCGCATCGTGGTGCAGCATTTTCTTCATGAACATATATGAAGTGAAATGCGTCTGCTATTCAATCCTTTCGCTTTCGGCAATAGCCTTCAGTGAACCGACGGGAATGGGCTTCGTAATTGACCGTCCGCTTTTCGTAATAATCGGCGGATGCGTGGCAATGTTAATAAATATGTTTATCCTGAGACGCGACGAGGATGAAGCCGAGCCGCTTTAAGGAGGCAATCATGAAAGAAGAAAAGAAGAAAGTCGTAATAGTCGGCGCAGGCCAGATGGGCCGTGCCACAAGGGAGCTTCTGAACCTAAACAGAATGGAATTCCTCGGATTCGCAGACAACGATTCGGAGAAATGGAGCGACGGCGAGCCGAAGGTTTTCCCTGTAAAGGATGCCGTTGACCTGGCGCCGGATGTAATCATCATCAGCGTGCTGGGCGATGAGCGCGCCCGCCAGATCAAGGAGCAGATTCGCATCTGCAGATTCTACGGGGACATTCTGTATCTGAACGACCTGTACCAGATATTCGATATCCGAAGCAGATGCCTCCGCGAGCTTGCGGAGCGGGCCAGGGGCGTTGAAGGCGCTGTGGCAGAGCTGGGGGTTTACAGGGGCGACACGGCCGTGCAGCTGAACGCGCTCTTCCCGGACAGGCATCTCTATCTCTTTGACACCTTCGAGGGCTTCGATGAGGCGGATCTTACCGCCGAGGCAGAGGCAGGATTTTCAGGTGCAAAAGCAGGAGACTTCGCGGATACAAGCGAGGAAACGGTCATGGCAAGAATGCCTTATCCCGGTCAGTGCAAAGTCAGGAAAGGACATTTCCCGGAAACTGCGGCCGGACTCGACCACATGGAATTTGCCTTCGTAAGCATTGACCCGGATCTCTACGAACCGGCTCTTGCCGGCCTGGAGTTCTTCTATCCGAGACTTAACGAAGGCGGAGTGATTCTGCTTCACGACTACAACAATGCTCAGTTCGCGGGAATAAAAAAAGCCGTCGCAGAGCTTGAAGAAAAACTGGCGGCAGACGGAGCAGCACCGCTGAAGCTGGTTCCTCTCGGGGACCTTCACGGAAGCTGTGCGATTATTAAATAAGGCTGTGCAATAATGCAATAAAAAGGGGCGACCTAGAAAAAGCCGCCGCCTGATGAACCGTTAATGAAATGATTAAGTGCGTTGCGAACCTTTTCGTCGCCACGCTCATAATAGAGAATCTCACCGTGCTCTCCTTTAGGGCCGGTGATTTTTTTATGGAGCTCTTTGTTGGCCTCGGCAATGGAAGCATCCATTTTCTTGGCGTCATTGTACTGCTTGATTACTCCCACGCACGGAATGACCGAATCAAGAAGCTCATCGAGAGCTTTGCAGAATTTCTTGCAGGCCAGTTCGTGTCCGCCGATTTCATCCAGGAGGACCAGCTTGATTTTGCCTGCCTTTGCATCTTTCAGAGCCTGCTTCAGAAGCTCAACGCCCTTTGTTTCGAAGACCTCGAGATTAACCTTTGAACCCTTAGGTCCAACAAGCTTGAAGACACCGTCGCTTGCGATGAGGTTATCGTCGGTGGCAGTAACGCAGGTGTGAGCCTTGATGGGAGCGTCCGCCGCCATGAGCCTGAAGCCGGTGCGCTTTTCTTCGCCCTTGGTCGGGAAACTCATTCTCTGTACGGTGAAGCCGCCCACGTCCTTGCGAGCCTTGAGGAGTTTCCTGATTAAAGTTGACTTGCCCGTCTGAATCGGGCCCTCTAAAAACAGATTGTTCATTTTCACATTTCCTTTCTGCCTGTATTATATCATTAAAACATAATCAGTAAACGCAGAAGTAAACGCAGA
>JAUNIQ010000056.1 GCA_030535275.1 Bacillota bacterium
TGTGTGCTTCGCCGCCTTCGTCATACATAACATTCCAGAAAAGGAATACTACCATGGCTACGATTGCGAGGACACACTGCCACATAGGTACTTTTCTACCCATAATAAGTCCTCCTCACAAAAATGTGATTATATAAAGGTAATAATTTCAGATGCGGGCCATTACGGCGGGCATAACATCTATACACCAAAATGAAATGCGTCACCAACTCCGCATGTGGCTAATATATATTAGGGAGCGAACTGTAACAATCGGTTGAAAGTGCTAATTACGGGCAATAAAAAAAGTAGTACTTCAGTACTACTTATCTTAAACCCCTGTATTTTCAAATAAAAAAGCAACCTCTAAAGGTTACATGTATGCTTATTGATTATCTGCATTTTCGCCGTCGTCAATCTTTTCTCCGTTTACTACGCAGATGGCTTCAACTCTGCTCTTCACATTCATCTTTCTGAAAATATTGTAGATGTGTGTCTTGACAGTGCTTTCTGAAAGGAAGAGTCTTTCCGCAATATCTTTATTGCTTTTGCCCTGATATATCAGTTCAAGAAGCTCGCATTCTCTCCTGGTAAGGCCAAATTCCTCACAAACCTTGCCGATTCGATCTTCAAGCTTGCCGCTGGCCAGAACCAGTTCCTCTGCTACAGAAGTTTTTTCATGGAATGTCGGCTTGAAACCCGTATGGTATGCATACAGAAGTGTTGTTACCGCTATTGCCAGCCAGAATACTATTGTCAGATCCAGGGGCTCACGTATGAAATCGCTGTTGCCCCAGTAAACCGAAGTTTCGCCCCAGAAGTATGATATATAGTTCCATAGCAGCAACGCCGTGGTTATTGTCATGAAACACAGACTGTGTTTCTGATTGTCAACCGCCGCATATATTATATATGCAATTGATACGGCCAGGGCGCCTACTATCAGTACAATGTCTGTAAGAAGCAGAAGCCATTTCATAGTGTAGAAATACTCAACGCTGGTGGCAATCGTCAGGATAAGCCAGAGTCCGGCATAGAACAGTATGTAGTTTTTCACCATCCGGCCGAGCAGCTTCAGGGAATCCTTCTTCATGACCTTTTCCTGAACCACTATCCATGCGTATATTGTCAGCGCAATGAGACAGTTGCCTATTCGCATTACCTCCATACTTGAGAAAATGCCTATAACATAATTGCAATAGTATATTCCCATGTCATAAAAGCATATGACAAAGAGGCCGATGATAAACACCAGCATGGCTTTGTTCTGTTCACTTTTGTTTCTGCTTCCCACCAGCATGCAGCAGGTAAATGCTGCTCCAAGCACAACCACGCATGCCATGTACAGGAAGAGTATGGCTGATTTTGCAAACATGATTCTGTCCTATTCTACAAACGCATTATATATTGCCTTGATTGCAGTCTCGAAGTCCTTCTCTTCTACGCCTACAATGATGTTCATTTCGCTTGATCCCTGGTCGATCATGCACACGTTCACGCCTGCGCCTGCCAGAGCCGTGAACAGTGTAGCCGAAGTACCCTTGCGGGCTGCCATTCCCGCACCTACAGTTGCGATGAGGGAAATATCTTCAACCACTTCCAGTGTATCCGGCTTGAGCTGGCTTTGCATCTCTTCCACGATTTCGTCCAGCTTGCCGTTTATCATTTTATTGTCGAGAACAACTGACATGGTGTCAATACCAGTTGGCAGGTGCTCGATTGTAATGTCGTTATCCTCCATGATGCCGGCCAGCTTTCTGATGAAGCCCTTCTCGCTTGCCAGATGGCTCTTGTAAACGCCGATTACAGTGAAGCCCTTCTTGCCTGCGATTCCGGAAACTATCTGATCCGGGTCAACCTGCGGCTGGGCTGTAATCATCGTGCCTGCATCTTCAGGTTTGTTTGTATTTCTGATGTTAATAGGAATGTCCGCAACCTTGGCCGGATAAATAGCATCTTCGTGAAGAACGGAGGCGCCCATATATGAAAGTTCTCTCAGTTCCATGTATGAAATGGAATTGATAGGCTTAGGGTCGTCCACGATTCTAGGGTCAGCCATGAGGAAGCCTGATACATCTGTCCAGTTCTCATAAACTTCAGCATCAACCGCACGGGCGATAATTGCCCCTGTAATGTCCGATCCGCCCCTTGAGAAGGTCTTGATGCTTCCATCCAGTTTTTCGCCGTAGAAGCCCGGAATAACGGCCTTATCAACGCCGCTCAGCACTCTGTTGATGGAGTCGTTCGTCACGTCCTCGAGGAACTTGCCCTTGTCGCTGAATCTTACAATATCCTTGGCATCGACAAATGCAAAACCAAGAAATGCGGCTATGATTTTAGCGTTCAGGTACTCACCTCTTGACGCAATATAATCAACCGATGCGCCATTCTCGATTTCTTTTCTTATCTCTTCAAGGTCTCCGGCAATTCCAACATCAACACCCAGATCCGCTTCCATTGAAGTGTATCTGTCGTAGATTACCTGGAAAATCTGCTCGTAAGGAATCTTGTGCTCAATATGTGTCTTGCACAGATACAGAAGGTCTGTAACCTTGCTGTCGTCCTTGAAACGCTTTCCCGGTGCGGAAACGATGACGTACTTGATGTCACCATCGCCTTCAACTATATCCTTCAGTTTTTTAATCTGGATTGCATCGGCTACCGATGAGCCCCCAAACTTTGCTACTTTAATTCCCATTAATTATTCACCTTTCAGTTCATCTACCTTATCCAGTCTTTCCCATGGAAGGTCGAGGTCTGTTCTTCCGAAATGACCATATGCCGCAATCTGTCGGTAGATAGGTCTGCGCAGGTCCAGATCGTGAATGATTGCTGCCGGTCTCAGGTCGAAGTGCTTTTCAACAATTTCAGCCAGCTTTTCATCTGAATACTTTCCTGTGCCGAATGAGTCAACCATGATGGAGACTGGTTTTGCAACTCCGATTGCATATGCAACCTGTACCTCGCACTTGTCAGCAAGGCCTGCTGCAACCATGTTCTTGGCAACCCATCTTGCCGCATATGTTGCTGAGCGGTCAACCTTTGTAGGGTCCTTACCTGAGAATGCGCCGCCGCCATGGTGAGCGTATCCGCCGTATGTATCAACGATTATCTTACGTCCTGTCAATCCCGAGTCTCCCTGCGGTCCGCCGATTACGAACTTGCCTGTCGGATTGCAGAAATACTTTGTTTCATCATCCAGAAGCTCTGCCGGAATTACAGGCTTGATTACATGTTCAATCAGGTCAGCCTTGATCTGCTCCTGAGTTGCATTAGGGTCGTGCTGAGTTGAAATGAGAACCGTGTCAATTCTCTTAACCTTGTCGTCGTCATACTCAACAGTTACCTGTGTCTTGCCGTCAGGTCTCAGATAGCTGAGTGTGCCGTTCTTTCTTACTTCTGTGAGACGGCGTGCAAGCTTGTGAGCCAGTGCTATCGGCATAGGCATGAGCTCAGGTGTTTCGTTACATGCAAAACCAAACATGAGGCCCTGGTCGCCGGCACCTGTATCGTGCTCGGAGTTTGTGCTTTCATCAACGCCCAGTGCGATGTCGGGTGACTGCTCATCAATTGCTGTCATGATTGCACAGGTTGTTCCGTCAAATCCGTACTTGGCCCTGTCGTATCCTATATCTACTATTACCTCACGTGCCAGCTTAGGGATGTCCACATAGCATTCTGTAGTGATTTCTCCCATAACCATTGCGTATCCTGTATTTACTGTTGTCTCTGCAGCTACACGACCCTGAGGATCCTCTGCCATGATTGCATCAACGATAGCATCCGAAATCTGGTCACAGATTTTATCAGGATGCCCTTCAGTAACTGATTCAGATGTAAATAATCTCTTCATTTCTATCTCCTTAATTCTAAATATCCACAGTTATAGTTATTATAGCACAAAAATGAGTCACAATGCCTTTTTTCGTGACTCATTTTTATCAGTTTTTCTTCTATCTATCTCTTGTTTGAAAGTTTCCAGATTCCCTGTTTCCCGGCTTCTTCCGCTGTCTTGAGCTTGCTTCTGTAAGTATCGTAAATACTCATTGGCTTTTCCTCACTTTGAAAAATATGTACTTATATCAGCACATGGCAGATTATACTGCAAAATGAAAATATGATATACTATCATCATGATGAAGACAGACCTTAAAATAATACCCGGCGGGCTCACTGCTGACTTTTCTGAATGCAGCAAAGCCTTCAAAAATGCATACGTTACGGATACCAGGCTCATGGGTGTTCTGGCTCTTCATGCCGAATGGGAACTTGAATCTGAGGCTTTTCGTGTGCCTCTGCACCAGTTCTTTTACATTGACTGTGAGGAACAGGGTCTGGAGACATATCGCTCTTTTCGTGGAGATAATAACCCGCAGATGGCTGTCTATGAACAGGGCCTTGTTGGTGGTCTGGGTGCATCGAAGGTGCCCCTCTCCGAAGGTGAATTCAGATGGCTCATTAACCACTGGCGTTCATTTAATGACAGGCGCGGACTTCCTATGCCTAAGGGCACTTCTGAATACAATTTCATTTTTGACGATAATGGCAGTCTTTCCTATGAGGAGCGTCAGGCTCTTCTGAATAAGATATGCGTTGAAATAACATCTGACTATCAGGCTGTTAATTACTTCCTCATGAGATGCTTCGGAAGAGACTATGAGGCCGCAGGCAGGCTTACGAATCTGTCATATGACTTCCCTCTGGATATCTACGACAGATATGTTAAAGCCACCTTCTGCAGAAATGTAATTGACGAGGACAAGCGTTATGGCGACGGTTCCGTTTCCTATCTCTGCGATTCTCTCATTGAAATGGGCGGTGAGCACGATACAGTCATTTCCAGAGTAATTGTCCGTGCTCTGAAGGTTATAGGCTTCGAATACTGCGACAGTTATCACATCAGTTCCGCGGAAGCTGCAATGATGCTCAGAAAACCGGAATTCACCAATGTCTACGAATTCCTCCTCGAGGAAGATGAGATCGAGGAAAATCTGGGCGAATTCATTGTAGGTCTGAATACCATAATGACAAAGCATTCAAACGGCCGCCTGTTCATGGCATTCAAAACAACCAACGATCACGTCAGCGAAAGAATATTCATGCTGAGCAACGACGTTCGCGGGGTGTATTACCTTACAGATTTCGGCCAGCTGATTCTCATGGCTTACACTGCTGCGGATGCTGCCCGACTTGAAGCCAAGCTGGCAGCCAGCCCTCTGGGCCAGTATATAATGCCGACTGCAAAATACGAATTCCTTGAACCTGTTTTCTTCGAATTCATAAACAGCGGTTTCGAGGATTTTGAGGATTTTCTTGACATATGAACACTGAATTACGCAATACAATTGAACAGTTCATGGATGAAACCATGGATCTTAATGACCTTCCCGGCCTGGCAGTAGGAGTCTCCATTGGCCTGGAGGGTGATTCATTTGATGGTGAGTTTGAATACACCGGTGCCCGTGGCTACAGGGACTATGAAACCCGTGAGCCACTGCAGGCAGGCGACATATTCCACTGCGCATCAGTTTCCAAGCTCTTTACCTCCTCCGCCATCATGAAGCTGGTTGAGGCGGGCGCCCTGGGTCTCTATGACAGGCTCTGCAATCTGCTTCCGGACCTGAAATTCGAAGGTCCCGACGAGGACGGAAACATCGGTGATTGGCGATTTGGCGAAATCCGCCTCTGGAACATGCTCACCCATACTTCCGGTCTCGGCGATTGCTTTGACTATGAATGGGCGGATGCCGAAACTGATGATTTATCTTTGAGACGTTACGTGTATGAATCTGATGACTGCATAAGGCAGCCCATGCTGTGGTGTCCTCAGACCAGTCCTGAATTCTACGGCCTGAGCGATGATGAAAACCTGTTCAGATACAGCAATGTGGCATACGAGATTCTGGGCCAGATAGTAGCTGAGTACTCAGACAGAATGCCGGGCGCTTCCGGTCAGCTTTCTTATGAAGATTTCGTTGCAAAGTATCTCCTTGAACCTGCCGGCATGAGCAATTCGACTATGAAGACATTTGAGAGGGATGGCTCTAATATGGCTAACCCTCACGCAAAGGCAGAAGACAGATCCATCAGACGCCTTGAAGTATACCCTTATAACCGCAAGCATGCGCCGAGCTCTACTCTCACATCATGTACATCCGATCTTCTTAAATGGGGTCGGGCTCACATGAGATCTGCCGGTGGATCCGATGGCCTGCTTTTGCAGAAGGAAAGCTATGATTCCATCTGGCGCGATTACGCTACAGTGCCGAACAACGGCGAGAAGATGGGGCTGGGCTGGTTTATGAGAAGGCAGAAAGTGGAGGATGCCGGCAGCACGCGCGAATATGTGCTCTATGGTCACGAGGGTACCGACGACGGCTTCAGGGCCAGCTTCTGGATGTGCCCGGAACTGGAGATGGTTACGGTTGTGCTGTCGAACCTGTCAAATGCACCGGTGAAGAGAATAAATAAAAAACTGTTCGAGGTAATTTGTGAACAGGTAATACTTTATCGGCAAATAATCTTTTGAAACACCAATAAATTCGTGAGTACACCCGAAAAAACAACAATCAATGCGAAAAAAAAGACCCGGAAATCCGGGTCTTTAATTTTGGTCTTAATTAAACCAGTTCGAGGAATACTACTTCTGCTGCGTCTCCCTGACGAGGGCCCAGCTTCAGAATTCTAGTGTAGCCGCCCTGACGGTCAGCATACTTAGGTGCGATTTCCTCAAATAATTTGTTTACTACTGATTCATCAAAGATATAAGCCATGGCCTGTCTTCTTGCATGAAGATCTCCGCGCTTACCAAGTGTGATCATCTTTTCAGCCTGTCTTCTTGCTTCCTTGGCTCTGTGCTCAGTTGTCTGGATTCTGCCTTCTCTAAGCAGGTCGGTAACCAGATTTCTCAGCATGGCTTTTCTGTGAGCTGAATCTCTGCCTAATTTTCTATATCCTGGCATTTCTGCTATCCTCCTGTAAAATACTCTTGCGTGCTATCACGCTGCTTGCTTATTCGTCGCTTGCTCTAAGTCCAAGGCCCAGCTCTTCGAGCTTGTTCTTAACTTCGTCAAGTGACTTCTTACCAAGGTTTCTAACCTTCATCATGTCTTCTTCACTCTTCTGAGTCAGCTCTTCAACTGTGTTGATAGCTGCTCTCTTCAGGCAGTTGAAGGATCTAACTGAAAGTTCCAGTTCCTCGATAGTCATTTCGAGAGCCTTTTCCTTAATGTTTTCTTCCTTCGGTACCAGAATTTCCATTCCTTCAGCTGAATCATCCAGCTCGATGAACAGGTTCAGGTGCTCCTGCATGATCTTGGCGCCGATTGAAACGCCTTCGCTAGGTGTTACTGAACCGTCAGTCCAGATTTCCAGAATCAGCTTATCATAGTCTGTAACCTGTCCAACTCTTGTGTTTTCAACAGTGAAGTTGCACTTTCTTACAGGCGTATAGATTGAGTCTGTAGGAATAACGGAAATAGGAGTGCTTTCATCCTTGTTCATGTCAGCAGGGACATATCCTCTGCCTCTTGCAAGGTTGATTTCCATGACGAGTGTTGTGTTCTCATCAAGAGTTGCAATGTGAAGTTCAGGATTGAAAATCTCAATGTCAGCATCTACGAGGATGTCTGCAGCTGTAACTTCCTTAGGACCAACTTCGTTGATGAGGACCCTCTTCTCGTTTTCACCTGACAGTCTTACTGCCAGCTTCTTCAGGTTAAGGATGATTTCTGTAACATCTTCCTTAACTCCAGGAATGGTTGAAAACTCATGAAGAATACCGTCAATTTTTACTGATGTTACGGCAACGCCCGGAAGTGAGCTGAGAAGAATTCTTCTCAGGCTGTTTCCCAGAGTTGTTCCGTATCCTCTTTCGAGGGGTTCTACAACAAACTTTCCATAGTTAGGATCATCGTTTGAATAAATACATTCGATTGTTGGTTTTTCAATTTCTATCACGTTTAAACCCTCCCTCTTATTTAGGCCTCATGCAAAAGCAATAAGCCATTTGTATCGAATATCGTGCCGGGAGCAAATCTGATTGCCACCCGTGCCAAAGCCGAAGCTTTACTTGGAGTACAGTTCGACGATAAGGTGTTCTGCAACAGGTGTGTCAATCTGTTCTCTTGTTGGAACTGAAAGAACCTTTCCTTCCAGCTTCTCAACATCAACTGATACCCATTCAGGAACTGTGATAGTCATTTCCTTAACTTCCTTAAACTTAGGAGAGTTGGTGCTCTTTTCCTTAACCTTGATAACATCGCCAGGCTTTACTGTATATGACGGAATGTTTACCTTCTTGCCATTTACTGTGAAGTGTCCGTGTGTAACCAGCTGTCTTGCTTCCTTTCTTGATGAAGCAAATCCAAGTCTGAATACTACGTTGTCAAGTCTAGTTTCCAGTAAGATAAGCAGGTTTTCACCAGTGATGCCCTGCTTTCTGTCAGCTTTGTCAAACAGATTTCTGAACTGAGTTTCCTGAAGTCCGTAAAATCTCTTTGTCTTCTGCTTTTCTCTCAGCTGAAGTGCATAGTCTGAAGCCTTTGATCTGCCCTGTCCGTGCTGTCCGGGAGCATATCCTCTTCTTTCCATGGCACACTTTGTGCTGTAACATCTGTCGCCCTTAAGGAAGAGCTTCTGTCCTTCTCTTCTGCAAAGTCTGCAGTTAGCGTCTGTATATCTTGCCATTTAGTATCCTCCCTTCTATTAGACTCTTCTACGCTTCGGCGGTCTGCAACCATTATGAGGAATCGGAGTGATATCCTTGATCATGGTGATTTCAAGACCTGCAGACTGAAGAGCTCTAATAGCGGCTTCTCTGCCGGATCCTGGACCCTTTACGTAAACTTCAACTGTCTTAAGACCGTGCTCCATTGCGCCCTTTGCAGCTTCTTCTGCAGCAGACTGTGCAGCAAACGGTGTTGACTTTCTTGATCCTCTGAAGCCCAGTGAGCCTGCGGATGACCATGAAAGTGCGTTACCAGCCATGTCAGTCAGGGTAACTAATGTATTGTTAAAGGTAGCCTGGATATGAGCCTGACCTTTTTCAACGTTCTTACGTTCTTTTCTCTTTTTTCTAACAGCCTTTTTAGCAGCTTTAGCCATATCTCTCTACCTCCTTTAGTCTTTCTTCTTTCTACCAACGGTCTTTTTAGGACCCTTGCGAGTTCTAGCGTTTGTCTTGGTTTTCTGTCCTCTTACAGGCAGACCTCTTCTGTGTCTGATTCCTCTGTAACAGCCAATTTCCATGAGTCTCTTGATGTTCATGGAAGTGTCTCTTCTCAGATCACCTTCTACCATGTAATCGTTTTCGATAACCTTTCTGATTTTACCGGCTTCTTCTTCAGTCAGATCCTTAACTCTTGTTGAAGGGTCAATTCCGGTCTTTTCCAGAATAGCTCTGGAAGTCGGCCAACCAATACCATAAATGTAGGTGAGGCCAGCTTCAATTCTTTTTTCATTTGGTAAGTCTACACCGGCTATACGAGCCATATTTTCCTCCTGTTCCCATCTTCCGTCACGCATCTTGCTGTACCAAAATCGGCAAGCCGTAATATAAACGGGATGTTCTTTAAATAATTGATAAATCTAGCGGGATCAAACCCGTTAAGCAGCAATAAATTTTAGCCCTGCTTCTGCTTGTGCTTAGGGTTTTCACAGATTACCATTACTTTACCCTTTCTCTTGATTACCTTGCACTTTTCGCAGATAGGCTTTACGGAAGCTCTTACTTTCATTTTATTTCCTCCTTAAGCTTTACCTCTCCAGGTAATTCTACCTCTTGTAAGGTCATATGGTGAAAGTTCAACCTTAACCTTATCACCAGGTATGATTCTGATATAGTTCTGTCTAATTTTACCCGAAACATGTGCCAGTACCTGGTGTCCAGTCTCAAGTTCAACTATAAACATTGCATTCGGCTGCGCTTCGATTACCTTGCCTTCAGCCTCAATGACATCTTTTTTAGCCATTTCCCTTACCTCGCACCTATTCACCGAGAGTGAGCAGCTCAGGCTCGCCATCGGTTATTACTACAGTATTTTCATAATGCGCAGACAGTTTACCATCAATTGTAACAACTGTCCAGTCATTTTGCAAAGTTTCCACTTCAAATCCGCCCTGACAGATCATTGGCTCTATGGCGAAGACCATGCCCTTTGCAAGTCTAGGTCCTCTGCCCGGTCTTCCGTAGTTTGGAATCTGTGGTTCCTCGTGCATGTTCTGTCCTACGCCGTGTCCGACGAAGTCTCTGATTACCGAAAATCCCTCTCCCTCAGCTTTCTTCTGAATGGCATGTGATATGTCCGATAATCTTGCTCCTACCTTACAGAATTTAAGTCCTTCGAAAAAGCTTTCGCGGGTGACATCGATCAGCCTCTGAGCTTCTTCGCTTACCTTTCCTATTGCGTAGGTTCTGGCTGCGTCGCTTACGTAGCCCTTGTATGTGCTGCCCACATCGACGCTGACAATATCGCCTTCACGTATCACTCTCTTCTTGGAAGGAATGCCGTGTACGACTTCCTCGTTTATTGATACGCATGCACTTGCAGGAAATCCACCATAGCCTTTGAATGTCGGGATCATGTTATGCTTTCTTATGGTGTGTTCAACAAATCTGTCTACGTCCTTTGTCGTCATTCCCGGCTTGATGAAGGTTTC
>JAUNIQ010000057.1 GCA_030535275.1 Bacillota bacterium
TCACATGAACGATGTCAAGGTCTTCTACCAGAACGAAGACTTGTGGCAGATCGCTTCAGAAATCTACGGAACTGAAGAACAGGCAATGACACCTAACTACTACATCATGAAGCTTCCTGGCGAAAAGAGTGCAGAATTCGTTAACTCAATTCCATTCACTCCTAAGGACAAGAAGAATCTGATGGGTCTGCTGGTTGCTCGTAACGATGGCGCTGACTACGGCAAGCTGGTTCTGTATCAGATGCCTAAGAGCAAGATCGTTTACGGTCCAATGCAGGTTGAAGCACAGATTGACCAGAACACCGAGATTTCCAAGGAATTCTCACTGTGGAGTCAGTCCGGTTCAAAGTACAGCAGAGGTAACCTCTTCGTAATTCCTATCGAAGATTCACTGCTCTACGTTGAGCCTGTATATCTGGAAGCTACTAACTCCAGTATCCCTGAAGTTAAGAGAGTTATCGTAGTATACGGTGACGACATCGCATACGAAGCAACTCTGTCCGAAGCACTGAACTCAATGTTCGGAGAAGGTTCTGCTCACGAGAGCAAGGACGGCAAGGATGCTGAAAAGGCAGACACTGGCAGCGGAGACGCACAGATGTCAAAGACTGAGCTTGCTCAGGCAGCACAGAACGTATATAACGAAGCACAGGATGCACTGGCAGAAGGTGACTGGGCTAGATACGGCAAGTGCATGGACGAGCTTGAAAAGTATCTGAACAAGCTGGCCAAGTAAGGAACGTTAAAGGAAACGGCCCTTAATGCAAAAACAGACAAAGGGGGACGTGAGTCACACTCGGTCCCCCTTCACTATTTCAAAAGTAATTTCATAAGTTAAAGGAGGCACCAGATGCTGAAGTTTGATCTGGATAAAATGATATATACGCTCCCGCCGGAAAGCCACGACGAGCATTCCATCAGAATGATTCTGGAAAGACATCCTGAGATTAAGTTCGTTTCTCTAGTTGGCATCGACGTTGGGGGACATGACACAGATGAGAAGATACCCATTGAAGAATTTCTGAAGGATGTTCAGTCTTTTCTGCAGTCAGGAATCCAGACAGACGGCTCATCGGTAGTGCTTCCGAAAATTGCGGACCTGAATAACGGCAAGGTGGATATAATTCCTGACTGTACCGTTAACTGGTTTGTAGACCACAACCTCGATTATCCTGACCCGGATACCGGACTGCCGGTTGGCACACTCCGTATCCCGGCCACTCTGATTCACAACAATTCGGACAGAGTAGGATCCAGGGTAATCCTCAGAGATGCAGTGTACAATTTCAAGGAAGACCTGATGGAAATTCTTCATGATAATCCGTACGTCTTCGAACACCTTGATATTGACAGTGTAGATGATATCGAAAGAATAGACATTACAGCAGCAACAGAACTGGAATTCTGGGTAAAGACTCCGGATGACGATGCAGACAGAGAACAGCTTTCCACTGCACAGACTCTTAAGGAACAGTACTGGAAGAGAACAGTGGGACCTGTAAGAGCGGCCCTTGAAGAGTGCCTGATGATTTTGCAGAGGTACGGCTTCGAAATGGAAATGGGCCACAAAGAGGTTGGCGGTGTCAAAGCCAAGCTTGGTAATTCCGGAAACTATGACCACATCATGGAACAGCTTGAAATCGACTGGAAATATTCCACAGCGGTTCAGGCTGCCGATAATGAAAACCACATCAAGTATGTGGTCAGAGACATTTTCAGAACCTATGGGCTGGAGGTTTCATTCCTCGCAAAACCAATGGAGACTGTTGCGGGAAGCGGCGAACATACTCACATGGGAGTGGCTGCCGTGCTGAAGGATGGCAGAAGAGTAAACCTCTTCAATCCTAATGATGACACTCAGTTCCTGAGCCCGATTGGATACGGCGCAATAATGGGACTCCTGAAAAACTACGATGTGGTTAATCCGTTCGTAAGTGCAACCAACGATGCCTTCAACAGACAGAAACCGGGTTACGAAGCTCCGGTCTGTGTTGTTACATCACTTGGCCATGAAGCGAAGATGCCGTCAAGAAACAGAACAGTTCTTGTTGGTCTCGTAAGAGAACCGGGCAATCCGCTGGCAACAAGATTCGAGCTGCGTTCACCGCACCCGAAGAGTAACACCTATCTGGTGCTGGCAGCATCCTATATGGCTATGCTGGACGGAATTAAAGAAACTCTGGAACACTCCAAGACGCCTGCCGAACTTGAGAAATCAATTTCCAAGGAATATGGCGAAGAGGATTTCTATCTGGAAAAGGACAGAGTATACAGAAGCGAAAAGAACATCTTCGAGGATTACACCGAAGATGAAAGAAATAAATATTTTGGCAAGGCACCTCGCACAGTATGGGAAAACATCAGCGCATTTGATAAGGAACCTGATAAGCTGGACATCTTCAGAAGAGATGATGTAATGACAGACCAGGCTCTGGCATCATACAAGGAGGCGGTTATGGAACAGTGGAGTATGGAACTTTCCAACAGAATTGTTCCTGAAACCATGGACCTCCTGCGTGAGTGCAAGAAGATTCATACCGACGAAGACAGTACAGACTACGACAGACATTTCTGGGGAAGAATATTCAGGCTGAGAAATTATCTGGGCAAAAATGCCCTGGACGAAACCTGCCTGCTGACGCAGATTGTTGAAGCCTTGGACAGAAAGGACTATGCGACAGCATCAGACCTTCTGATAGAAATGAACATTAAAGTAGAAGAACTTAGAGAATTATATTCAATATATAAGAAGAATCTGTTTTAGAGGAGTTGAAAAATGTTAGATATCAAGAGAATAAGAGAGGATTATGAAGGCGTCAAGGCTGCCGTTGAGAGAAGGCAGAAGGGCGATTTCGGACTGGACAATGTTCGCGATTTTGACCTGAAGAGAAGAGAGATTCTCGCCAAGGTTGAGCAGATGAAGAATGAGCAGAAGACCAAGTCAAAGCAGATTCCTGTAATGAAGAAGAACGGGGAAAACACTACTCAGCTGATGGCAGAGATGAAGGAGCTGTCAGATGCAATCAAGGAACTGGATGCACAGGTTTCAGAGGTTGAGGAAAATCTGAAGAATGCACTGCTGAATGTTCCAAACACTCCTCATCCGGATGTACCTGTTGGCGAAGACGACAGCGACAATGTTGAAATGAGAAAGTGGGGAGAACCTACAGAGTTTGCTTTTGAAGCAAAGGCACACTGGGACATAGGTGAAGACCTGGATATTCTTGATTTTGAAAGAGCTGCCAAGATTGCAGGCGCCAGATACACTGTTTACAAGGGACTGGGCGCACGCCTTGAGAGAGCGGTTATCAATTTCATGCTCGACCTGCACACTGAGGAACAGGGCTACACTGAAATTCTGCCGCCGTTCATGGTTAACAGAGCAGCAATGACAGGAACAGGACAGCTTCCTAAGTTTGAAGAGGACATGTTCTATATTCCGCAGAAGGATTTCTTCCTGATTCCTACTGCAGAGGTTCCTGTAACAAATCTGTATGATGACGAAATACTGACAGCAGATGATCTGCCGATTTACCACACTGCCTACACTCCTTGCTTCAGAGCTGAAGCGGGAAGCGCAGGAAGAGATACAAGAGGACTGATCAGACAGCATCAGTTCCAGAAGGTTGAGATGGTTAAGTTCGTTAAGCCTGAAGGCTCATACGACGAACTTGAAAAGCTGACTGATGATGCAGAAGAAGTTCTGAGAAGACTTGGTATTCCGTTCAGAGTAGTAAGACTTTCAACAGGAGACCTGGGATTCTCATCAGCAATGACATATGACGTTGAAGTATGGATGCCAAGCTATGGCAGATATGTTGAGATTTCATCATGTTCAAACTTCGAAGACTTCCAGGCACGTCGTGCCAACATCAGATTCAGACCGGAAGACAAGGCAAAACCGGAATTCGTTCACACGCTTAATGGCTCAGGTCTGGCAGTAGGAAGAACAGTTGCTGCAATTCTGGAAAACTTCCAGCAGGAAGATGGCTCTGTTGTTATTCCGGAAGCACTGAGAAAGTACATGGGAACAGACATAATTAAGAAATAAGATAGATAGAAGTTATAGTTAGCAGAAGAGATATTTTATGATTAAATTCAAAGCATTTTTGTTTTTACACAGGCATCTGTTAAGAGCCGTATGCGTTGCCTTTGCATTTGCACTGGCTGCAGGCATTACCTTTAACATTATAGTAAAGCCTTATGCGGTATATGCAGATGGAACCAAGGTTGAAGATCCGTACATTGTTTCGGCAGACGGCGAAGAGCTATTTATCGTTGAGGACGAGGATACTGCAGAGCAGGTTGTCCGCGATGTAATGGAGTACTATACTCCTGAGGATGGCGACATCGATTCAATTGAGATTGAAGAGGAGCTTAAGATTGAGGACAAGACTCTCTTCGTGGGAGTTGAACCGCCGACGGTAATTACCGAGAAGGAAGCGGTTGAAATGATTCTCGCAAGCAACGAGACAGATGAGCCGATGATTCACGTAACGACGGAGTCCAAGGTTGATGAAAAGAAGCCGGTTGAACCTGAAATTGTTTATGAGGAAACCGATGAGCTCTTTGAAGGAAACACGGAGCTGAAATCAGAGGGTGAAGACGGTGAAAAGATTGTAACCAATGAGGTTGTAATGGTAAATGGCGAAGAGGAAAGCCAGGAGCCTGTCGATGAGGAGATTGTGAAGGAGCCTGTGGATACGGTAATGTATCTGGGAACAAAGGAAAGACCTCATGACACGGCATGGGCAGACTACAGTGGCGAAACCTTCGGCACAATGGACGGCACGAAGCTGGTTAACTACGGCAAGCAGTTTGTAGGCAACCCATACAAGTGGGGCGGCACAAGTCTGACCAACGGAGCTGACTGTTCCGGTTTCATATATGCTGTATATCAGCATTTCGGATACGATGTTCCGCGCATGGGCTTCTACAAGATGGGCAAGGGAGTTTGCCTGGCTGAAGCCAAGCCGGGAGATGTGGTTTATTATTCAGGCCACTACGCCATGTACGCGGGCGACGGCAAAATCGTTCACGCCTACAACTCCAGAGCGGGAATCTGTGTGAGCAGCATTCACGCACCGGGAAAGATTCTTACAATCAGAAGATTTGTGGAAGAGTAGACAGACAGCAGATTAATAAAGACAAAATAAGAGCGGAGCTTCGTGGCTCCGCTTTTTATTATAGTGATTTGATTTTCGCATCTGATAATTTCGCGTCTACATTTCGTCCCAGAAGAGTGCCAGCAGTACTTCCTTCAGCTCAAGCCTGTTGGCCTCTTTCTTTTCTTCCGATGGGAGCGGCTGTGGCGGGTGCGGCTTGTCGTGGCAGCCTGCACATGCTGCACAGTTGCCATCGCACTCAGTTTCGTCTGCTTTTGCATCAGCGCCTGCCTCTTCGCCGTGGTCGTGCTCGTGAATCAGATGGGTGTTGGACGCGCCCATTCCGAACATGAGCTCCAGAATGTGTGCCGCGTCCTGGCCTGATTCCTTCAGTTTGTTCCTTGTGTTGATATCGCTGACCAGGTAAGGGAAAGGACTGTCGTCTTCGTGCTCGTGGAGTGTCACGCCCA
Organism: Bacillota bacterium; assembly: GCA_030535275.1. Lineage (GTDB taxonomy): Bacteria > Bacillota > Clostridia > Peptostreptococcales > Anaerovoracaceae > Lentihominibacter. The sequence continues at coordinate 5,576 of JAUNIQ010000057.1, forward strand.
TGTCCTCTGCCAGGGCGGTAACGGATTTGTCCTTTACGGACTCATGGAGGCAGTAGTCAACACTGTTGCAGCCTCCGCCGATTTTGTATTCGTGCAATTTGTCGTAGAGAGAAACCACCGGAATTTCAGGCAGCTTTTCTGCGAATACTTCCTCGCACTCGCTGCAGCAAAGAATCATTTCAGGCTTTCCAAGACCGGCCCATTCCTCGCGAATTTCATCAACATCATCGCAGCACTGCATGAACATAGCGGTGCTTGGATCCTGAAAAAGCAGGGCGTCATAGAGTTTAACTATGATTTCCGGTTCCTGTGCGCAAATGCAGCAGCCCGGGAAAAAAGCAAGCTTGCACTTCTCCTGACCTTTAGGTGCGCGTACGAGAGTAAATTTATCTGACATAAAAATTCTACCTTTCTGTTTGTTTGATTTGTTTATTTATCTTCCAGTATTTTTTCCACTTCGGCCATTCGGCCCTTGGCGAGGTCTTCAGGAATGTAGACCTGACCGCATTTCGGGCAGCGGTCAACCGCATGCTCAAACTGCTTGCCGAGATATTTGAAATTCACCTTGATTGGTTCAAGAGGAACTCCGCATTTGTTACATATCAATGTCGACTTTTTCTCCATTCCAGATCATCTCCAGTTCAATTTCCATGCGGTGGCTGTAAGCATTAACGAGTTCAAATGTATCCGGGCCCTTCTTTTTATAAGTAACCCAGTATGTCAGGTTGCCGATCTTTCGGTAGCCCGTGTAAGTATCGCTTTCGGTATCGTGCAGAGTTCTGCCCGTTCTCTCGCAAAAGCCCACTACTTCAGCAGCTTCATCTTCAAGAATGTATTCCCTGCTCAGCTTTTGTCTGACTTCATCGCTCATTTCGAGTTTGACTGATTCCATGTTGCCCTCCATATCATCGCCAATTGGCAATTCACCAAAGAACTGTTTCAGCAGTTGCTTCTTCAGCCAGATTCTGTTTTCTCTGCGCTGAGTCAGAGTGCACTGCTCTGTTTCATGCCCAAATATCAGGTCAAGGATATGCGGTGCTTCCTTACCCTCTTGCTCAAAGGCATCACGGCAGTTGCTGCAGTATGTAATGTAAGGCAGCTCACTTTCACTGATTCGCTGTTCCTTTACAAACTGATTGAAGCCCGGATCTGCCAGTGCATTATGTCCGCCGTAACTGCAGCAGGCACTCCACTTCTCCTGAACAGGAAGTGGCTCAAGGCTTATACCCATATCTTCGCAGAGCTTCCTTACAGACTGTCGAACAGGTTCATCAGCCTTCGTTGCACACGGGTCGAATACACTGAAGACCTTGTCTGCTTTTGCATGGGCCCCGTTCAGTTCCGAGATACCCCACTTGGCCATCAGCTCATAAATAAACACAGTTTCGATTTCCGGCAGATGCTCAGCGAAGGTATTCCTGCAGCTCGGACAGGCAAGGACCATAACGGGCCTTCCCATAGCCTCCCAATCCTTCCTGATCTGATCAAGGACACTTTCATGAAGCTCCTCATCTCCGGCCCATTTGGCAGGCACGCCACAGCAGCCCGTCAAAATACCCGTCTTCGGCTCATGTGCCAGCAGATATTCATAGGACCTGATAACCAGCTCCGGCGACCCCGCACCAAGCTGACATCCCGGGAAGAACAAAAATGGGACAGAGGAACCGACCCCATGACCCACTTTTGCGGCGTCGCTGTTGGTGAAGGCCATGTCGCGGAGGAAGAAGTCGTTGAATGCCCAAGGCATTTTGTCGAGCTTGTGCATGCGGACGCGGGCGGACTGGATGAGGCCGTCGATGTCGATGTCTGATGGGCAGGTCTGTTTGCAGAGTCCGCAGTGGGTGCAGCTGTTGATCAGTCTTACTGCAGGTGTTGCGTGAAGCTCGGATTTGCCCGGAGCGGTAGTTGCGATGATTTCGTCTTTGATTCTGAGTGGCCATTTGTGCAGGTATTCTGTCAGGTCGCAATGGAGCCTGCAGGCGTTGCACTGGCACTGCATGCATCGTTTGGCTTCTTCTACAGCTTCTTCTTTTGTGTATATGGAATCGGCGGAAGCCACAGCATTTGTCGTAACAAAGCGGGTTTCGTCGATCTGTACTTCTGTTTCAGGATAGACCGGGTATTTAAGAATTCCGGTCAGTGTGTAGTTGTCAATTGCCGTTGAGATTCGGAGTCCGTCGGCCAGAGCGTGAATTGAGTCGGTGCCCACCAGGGAGCCGCCAAGGAATACGGCGGTGTCGTGAGTGCCGTCGCCGTGGCTAATCAATGTGCACGGTCCGCCGAAGTCGCAGGCCGCAGCCTTTTCATTAAGGCCGAAGTCTTCACCGCCTTCACCCGTTGCGATGTAGATGGCGTCGTAGGTCCCTTCGTAATTCTGCGAAGCGTTGGTGCTGCGTGATCTCATTACGGCTGCTACGGCAGAAACACCGGCTTCTGCGGCAGCTCTGTTATCTTCATATCCCATTCTGATTACGTCGTCCAGGGATTTGATTTCGGAATTAAATCTGATGTCATAGTCCAGGTGCTGCATCTGTAATGCAAAATCAGCCTCGACTTTTTCGACATCCTCCGGCGCACGACCTTCAAAAAGAGCGCCGCCTAGGCAGTCTGCTTTTTCGTAAATTGTAACCTTGTATTTCTTGGTTGCCATTCTGAGGGCGCAGGCCATGCCACTGATGCCGGCACCTATGATGGCTACGCTCTTATGCTTGGAAGGAACATTGTAGTTTACAGGGTCCTTGCGGCTTGCGTATTCGAGCACGGCTTTTTCAAGCTTGAGGAGCTCTATTGGAGCTCCGCCTTCATCGCCGGCGACCGCATTGCGGAGGCAGCTGCCTTTGCATTCCTCTGTACAGAGCATTGCTGCAACTTCCGGGAAGCCGGTTGCATCGCGGTATGCCTTGTAGGCCGCATTAAAACGACCCTCCTGAAGCCTTGCTATAAATGTGCTCACGTCAAGGTTGAAGGGGCATGCTGCGCTGCAGAAGGAAACCTCGTGCTGCAGGCAATCCTCAAAACTATTCAGATGTTCTTCCATTATCTGTTCTCTGTTTGCCATGTTGATATTATAACATAAAAGAAAGGCCTGCGGTTGAACCACAGGCCTTTGACTTTTGCTGATTATTCGAAGTAAACCGGATTGTTCTTGATGTTTTCCATTTCTTCGTCGAAGTCTGAACCCAGGAAGTACTTTTCTGGCTTGAGTGGGTCTTTCTGACCTGCAGCCATTGCTTCCAGACCTGCCTTAACCTTTTCAGGATATGCAGGGAGTTCGTATACTCTCAGTCCTGTAGCGTTTGCGATGGCGTTGATTACTGCCATGTGGTCGCCGGACTGGAATGCTTCTGATCCACCGGATGAACCGAATGGTGAAGTGTCTCTTGGAGTCTGGATGTGAATCAGTTCAATGTCGTCAGGCAGCATGTTTGCTGTTGCGATTCCGCAGCCCAGAACGTTGTTCTGCTTCTTAACATCTTCGTAGTCTTCATAGAGAGCGTATCCGATTGAGTGAGCAATACCGCCGTAAGCCTGACCGTCCAGACATACAGGGTTTCCGATAACGCCTACGTCATCGATGCAGGTGAACTTCAGAACTGTTGTCTTACCTGTTGCAACTTCTACTGCAACTTCTGCCATGAACAGAGCATATGTGAATGCAGGTGTTGGTTCGCCTTCGCCTGTGTTAGGGTCAAGGTATGACAGAGTAGGGTCAGTGTGGTTTTCGTACTGAGCATCGTATCTTGTAGGGATGCCTTCAGCAACCATTTCTTCGTAAGTTCTGTATGTTCCATCAGGCTTCTTCATTGCGTTGATCAGCTTGTCGCAAGCCATCTTGCAAGTCTTGGTGTTCATGAAGTGCTGACGTGATGATGCGGATGAACCGGAGTCTACGCCATAGATACTGTCGTTCTGTCTCAGGATGATGTCTTCCTTCTTAACGCCCAGTTCCTTCAGGCATTCCAGAGTAACAACCAGTGAACCTGCGTCGCCGCCCTGTCCTACATCCTGCCATGTGTCGTACTTGATGAACTTGCCGTCTGGAGCAATTTCGATTCCCAGAGTACACTGGTCATCGTAACCTTCAGTTACATTGTATCCGCCCCATGCGATACCTACGCCGCGGCGAACCTCAGGAGTATCCTCAGCCTTTGCTCTTGCCTTTGCATCTTCATAGAGTGGCTTGAGTTTATCCATCATGCCTTCGAGAACGTATTCTCTGAAAGGTCTCTGGTTAACGTTTGTGTCACCTTCACGAGCGATGTTGATGTAACGGATGTCGAATGGATCCATGCCCAGTTCTTCAGCCATCATATCCATCATTGCTTCTGAACATGTGTAGGACTGTGGTGAACCGTATCCTCTGTAAGCGCAGCCATAAGCGTGGTTGGTTGTAGCTACTCTTGCGAGGCCCTTAACGTTAGGAACGTTGTAAGGGAAGTAAGTGAATCTTGCAGGTCTCCATGTCAGGTCGTCGCCCAGTTCGTTGTAAGCGCCGTGGTCAAGACCGAAGTCCCACTTGGCAGCGATGATCTTACCATCGTTGTCGCAAGCCAGTGTTGAGTTGGACCATGATGGAGCTCTCTTACCTGCGTAAGCGATGTGTTCCTGATAGCTCATTGACAGTGCAACAGGCATTCCGTCACATGCCTGGCAAACGATTGCAGCCAGTGCAAATGTCAGGCCTGCAGTTGACCATCCGAATGATGCGCCTGTAGGGTTTTCGATTACACGAATCTTTTCAACAGGGAGTCCTGTTGCTTCTGAGATGTCTGCCAGGTTGGCTCCGATAGCCATTGCCTTGCAGTTAACTGTCAGAAGTCCGTTTTCGTCGAAGTAAGCCTGAACTGTGTCGCCTTCGATGTTTCCGTGAGGCTCACGCTGTGAGTAGAATGAACCTTCTACTACGTGTGGAGCTTCTTCGAAGAGAGGATCGATATCGTGACCTGCGCCCTTTACTGTAGGCTGTACGCACCACATGTTAGGGTGGTCATCGTGGATTCTCATAGCATCCGGCA
>JAUNIQ010000058.1 GCA_030535275.1 Bacillota bacterium
TTTTTCTAATGGAACAGCCTCAAGATTGTGTTCATCTTCCTCTTGTCTTTTTTCTTCATTCACATAGTTTTCAATAACATTTGCAATCTCTTCATAGTTATTGAGATTATATGTTGGGATGCCTTCAATGTTATATCCAAAATCACTTATTATTCCGAGAAGGTGTTTTTCATCACAAAAATGATGGTCTGAATTTCCTTCTCGCACAATCTCAAACTTTGGCCAGTCGGTCCACTTGAACCCCTCCATTAAAACCAGATCCACATCCGTAAAAAACGAGCTCAGAAAAGCTTCATCAACCGCTTCATGTTTTACCACCATGAATTTTTCATTGTCAAAAATGGCCGTACCTCTTGCACCCGCCTGGAAGAATCTATATGTGTCCTTCCCCTTTACGTCAGCATCAAATGAATGGCCGTCATGCTTAATAACACACAAACTGATACCTCTGTCTTGCAACAAAGGTATCAGTTTTTCTATTAAAGTGGTTTTGCCTGAATTCTTTTTCCCGCTTATGGCAAGCATTACATTATTCATCTGCAATCCCTTTCTGCAAAAGCAATCATTACCTACATTGGTAATTTGCCTATAGTCTCTAGTTCGTCAGCAACTTCTTTCAGGCCAACCTTTTCGTAGCATTCTCTTGTAGGCCATCCTGTTTTTTTATCCCAGCCTCTCTCTTCATAGTAAAGGTCAACTACGTCATTCCAGTCTTCCCAGCTTGTAGTAATGCCCTGTGAGTCCGGATATGTCAGACCAGGGAATACAGCATTTACTTCCAAATCTCTATCTCTGCCAAAGTTTCTGATATGAATTGCTCTCATAAGAAGTTTTGACCTTACTGCCATTTCATTAAGCTCGTCAAGACTCATCTTAAATCCTGTTGCTGTCTCATACATTTCGCATTCCATTTCAGGCCAGTAATGGTCAGGCGCCTGCCATTCACAGGACGTGATGGAATCTTTTACTTCTGCTCTGTTTTCGCACTCAATTGCTTCCTGTGGAACCAGTCTGTTATGATACGGATCATCTTTAACTGCTTCGTAGTAATCCCATGTTGCATGGAAGTGCGCTACCGTCTGCATGTCTCTAGGCGATGACATCAGTTCGAGCGAAGCCGGAAGCCATCCTGCAATATCTATTGCGGACTGATATCCTCTTCCCTGCCAGTGGAAGCTTCCTCCCCATGCGGTTTCCAGACTGATTGGAATATCAAGTTGCAAACCAGGAATGCAGTTTGAATATCGTCCATGATAGATAGTGTCACCAAACTTTTCCTTGCCCATTACTCTTATTGCTCTGGCCATTCCTTCAGCAAGCAGATTCCCGTAATATCCTTTTCTGTATGTAATCATGTCAAGAATATATCTTACGAACTCCTCTGATTCGACATCAATCGGCATTCCGAAATCTATATCCTCAAATACGCCTTCCTGCTGACCCATTGAAAGCCACGGGAAGAGCCATACTGTTACGTCCCATTTATCAATTCCGTACTGATTGCAAAGGTCCATCATGACATTACCTTTGTCAAAATCACCCTTCCAGAAGTTTACCGTATCAGCCGGTCTCCACTTGAAGAGCTCTGCTGCATGTTCATCAGTCATATCAGGTGGATCCATGTCTCCCGAAAGTGTCTTGCACGGGGCGTCATGATTCTTCTCCGTAATGAATGTCTGGTTAGGCATCCATCCGCAGTTCTCTGTAAAATCCATGGCAAAAATACCAACGCATTTTTCAACACGGTTTTTCTTCTTGAATGATGTTCCGGATTTAACATCTACAAACATTCTGTTGCAATGCTGGTTGCATCCGAAACTGCATGAAACCTGAGTCTGCTTCAGACCTCCTTCAACCGGTAGCTGAATATTAGGACCCGCCTCACATTTATCCATATGAAGAACCGGATTCAGTCGCATAGGAGGCGTGTTCATAGTCTTTCTCAGTTCTAAAAGATGGTCAATATCAGCAGGCACAATTGTCCCTGTGCCCCTGACTGTAACAGCCTTAAGCTTCTTTGAACCCATGACAGCTCCGAATCCTGATTTGGCAGCTGCGTTGTCGTTTGCGGTAGTAATGCTTGCAATTCTTATCAGGTTTTCACCTGCAGGGCCTATTACAAAACTCTTCACATCCTTACCGTGAATTTCCTCAAGCATCTCCTGGGTCTCATGAACATACTGGCCCCACACATCATCAGCAGACAGGAATTCAACTTTATCATTTTCAATAAAAATTCTCGTCGGCTCTTCTGCCGCACCTTCAATTATTATTCCATCATATCCTGCGAACTTTAGCTCGGATCCGAACCATCCACCCATGCCACTCCATGAATACTGCTCAGGAAGTGAATTTGGTGAAATGCTTGTGAAAACTGTTCGTCCACCGGATGGAATCCCTGTTGCGGTTGTTGGCCCGGTCATGTATATCAGTTTGTTCTCGGGGTCAAAGGCCTTTATGCCTGCCGGCACTTCATCCCAGAAAATTTTATTAGCTATGCTTCTGCCACCAATATACTTTGGAACATAATCTGTAATAGGGACATTTTCAGTTGTCTTATTAGTCAAATTTATGCGCAGAATTTTTCCTGCATATCCGTACATTTTTTCCATCGTAAACCTCCCTTAAAACAAACCGCCGCGCTTTTTTACCTCTGGCTCAGGGACTGGTTCATCACTGAATCCAAGGCACTTTACCTGGCAGAATTCCATGCAGGCAGGACCCTCTGGTCTGGTTCTGCATAAGTCACATTTTATTGCCTTTGGTTTTGGCTCTGAGGAGTCCATCTGGATTCTCTTTGGTGTGAAAGGGCAAGCCTTAACACAAAGGCCACAACCTATGCATTCGTCTCTATTAATATAGTAGATACCATTCTCGTCAACACACAATGCTGTATCCTTCTTCGGACACTTGTTATAGCAAACCCCACACTGTCTGCATGTATGAATTTTGTGCATGAACATTACAGTGTCCCTTTCTACAAATATCCTTCTCTGTTTTGGGCTTACAACACCGTCATGCAGCAGGGCACAAACCACTTCACAGGAATTGCAGCCTGCACACATGGACACATCTTCCGGGTATTGAACCACATATCTTTTCTTCGCCATATTGTCCTCCCTTTTCTGATGCTATAACTGAACAACAAAATTACAGATGTAAGGCTCTACATCTCCATCAACGACTCCGTCAATCTGCTTTTCAAATTCTTTTGTAAACGGAGCATTGAAATGCTCTGCAAAAGCAACTTCATTATCCCATTCTTCAACCATCCAGAATACATTTTCATCTTCACTGCTCTGCAGCACCTGATATGAAACGCATCCAGGATAACTTCTCGTCTTAGGTGCAAGTGCTGTGATTTTTTCCTTAAAATCCTCGCTCTTTCCCGGTAAAGTTTTAGTCTTTGCTAGTACCTTAAACATTTTATTTTTCCTTTCTGACAATCAGTTTTTCGTATTATCTTTCATCTTCAATTATAGTCAATGGAAAATACCTTGGTAATGCAACATCTGAATAGTCTATTCGTGTTTTATCTATTATTATTTGAAATAATCGTTTGACACTTTGTTCTCTTAGTGGTAGTATATCCACATCAATTAAATAACTGTTGCCTGTGAGGAAGAGTAGTAACTTGCAAAGGCAGACTCGATGAGCGAAGGACGGATGGTGAGAGCGTCCCTGGGAAAACCGCAAGCGAATGGACTTCTGAGGCATACTGAATGAGTGGCCGGCTGTGATGGCAGCAAGGCAATTCGGGTGGCACCGCAGAGATGAACTATACGTCTTTGTCCCGTTAAAATTTTATGTAGCGAGGCAAAGGCGTTTTGCTTTTGGCTCCGCGGGGTAAGACCCCAGAAAAGGAGAAAGAAATGAATAAGTACAGAGATTACGACAACTATCTGAAAGAGTACCCTACCGAGGAAGGATACTTTGACAAGTATGGAGGAACCTATCTGGATGATCCGGAACTGGTAAAGGCATTCAAGGAATATGCCGACGGCTATAACACAATAGCTCAAAGTTCACGTTTCATTGCTGAACTCAGACACATCAGAAAGAATTTCCAGGGAAGACCTACTCCGACCTATCACTGTCAGAGACTTTCCGACAAGCTGGGAATGACTCAGATTTACGTTAAGCGTGAGGATCTTAATCATACAGGTGCCCACAAGCTTAACCACTGCATGGGCGAAGGACTTCTTGCCAAGTATATGGGCAAGAAAAAACTCATAGCAGAAACAGGCGCAGGCCAGCACGGTGTAGCACTGGCAACTGCAGCAGCATACTTCGGCATGGAGTGCGACATCTACATGGGCGAGGTTGACATCAAGAAGCAGGCTCCAAACGTAGCCCGCATGAAGCTGCTGGGAGCCAGAGTAATTCCTGTATCCTTTGGCGCCAAAACACTGAAGGAAGCTGTTGATGCTGCATTCATGGCATACAGCAAGGAATACAAGGATGCAATCTACTGCATCGGTACAGCTGCAGGCCCGCATCCGTTCCCTCTCATGGTTAGAGATTTCCAGAAGGTTGTTGGAGATGAAGCCAGAGAGCAGTTTATCGAGCAGACAGGCCACCTGCCAGATAAGGTTGTGGCGGCTGTTGGCGGTGGCTCCAACTCAATTGGAACCTTCATTCCATTTGTTGCTGATCCGGTTGAACTGATTGGTGTAGAACCTGGTGGCAGAGGGGAAAAACTTGGTGACCATGCGGCTACAATCAACTATGGTAGCGAAGGTGTTATGCATGGATTTAACAGCATCATGCTGGCTGACGAAAACGGCGATGCAGCTCCGGTATATTCAAATGCCAGCGGTCTTGATTATCCATCTGTAGGCCCTGAACACGCAATGCTGAATGATAAGGGAAGAGTAAACTATGTAACAATCAGCGATGATGAAGCAATTGAAGCGTTGTTCATGCTTTCACGCTATGAGGGAATTATTCCTGCAATCGAAAGTTCCCACGCTCTGGCATATGCCATCAAGCTTGCTCGCGAAGTAGGAAGGCCTGAATCTGTTCTGGTTACCCTCTCCGGCAGAGGCGACAAGGATCTTGACTATGTAATTGAAAACTACGGCTACGGTGACAAATAACCTGTAAACTATAATCTATAGTCAATAAAAAAAGGCGGACAAAATGTCCGCCTTTTAATTTGCTTTTGTATACGCTATTCCTTATGCGCTTCGAGTTCTCCCATCGGAATGCTTTCTCTCTTAGCCCAGCCGATAAGCATGATTACTGCGAATATGATCAGATAATAGATGCATGCCATCTTATGAGCAACTGCTGCTGCGATTACCATGAAGATTGAGCCTGCGATTGCCAGTATCAGAACGACAATGTTACCAGCAGAACCGCCTTCTTTTCTGTATTTCACTTCTCTCTTCATCATCATGAGGAACATTGGGATGTACATTGCATAGAGAGTAATGATTGGGATTTCTGATGTGTCGAAGCAGAAAGGTCCGAACCATGGAGCTGTAAGGTTAGCGCCATAGAAGTATACCAGCCACCATCCTGCAACCAGCAGAGCGATTACTCCGCCTGATGTAGGCATGTTTGTAACAGGGTCTACCTGGCTGAACATCTTAGGGTTGTAGCCTTTGCCTCTCATTGCCAGTGCATAGAATCCTCTAACGTTTGCCATTGTCAGTCCGTTCAGTACGCCGTAGCAGGAGAATACGATGAGTACGAATACGCCTGTTCCGCCGATCTTGCTGAATACTTCTGTAAAGGCAATCTTAGCTGCAGCTTCGCCGCCTGCCATCATTGTTACGTTATCTACAGCACCGGAAATACCGATGTAGTATACGATGTAGATGAATACGATAATAAGTGTTCCCCAGAAGAGTGCCAGCGGCAGGTTCTTCTTGGAATCCTTGATTTCTGAGTTGATTGATGTTGCGCAAACCCATCCTTCGTATGCGAATGAAGTTGCACATACTGCTGTCAGCAGTGCGCTGCCTGCAGGGCTTGCATCCTGAGCAACGTAGCTGAAGTTTTCAACTGTCATGCCGGTCTTCAGTCCGAAGATTGTTCCAACAACAGCCATGAGCACCAGCGGTACGAACTTGATTACAGTTGTTGCAACCTGAACCTTACCAGCGATGATTGGACTCAGTACATTATTTGCATAAGCGAGGATGAGGAAGAATCCGGCCAGTACCATGCACTGTCCGCCTGTAATATCCCATCCGATAAGTACGCTGAAATATCTTGCTGTAATCCATGCCAGAACTGAAGTCAGACAAGGATAGTAGATTGCTGCCATAAACCAGCCAACAAAGTATCCATACTTTTCTCCGCACATTTCTTCAACGTAGTCAACAACACCGTTGCACCTCTCGTGTCTTGATGCCATTACGCCGAATACGTATGCACATGAAACCATGATAACACCACCGATGAGCCATGCCAGGATTCCCAGGCCGGTTCTACCGTCTGTGCAGGTCAGAATCTTTTCTGCCTTAAAGAATACGCCGGAACCTACAACGATACCTATTACTGTACATATCGCCGTCACCAGACCGTAACGTTTCTCGAGTTGATTTTCCATTTCTATCTTCTCCTAACAAAATAATTTATTGATAATTTCAAGCTGCGGCCATAAAGCCTGTAACGTTGAAATTATCTCACATCGGCATTTTATCGTCAACCAAAATAATGCAAAGTTTCTACAATATTATGTGAAATCTCATTTTTCGCCGTGGGGGATCCCCGAAATCAAAGATTTCGACCCCTCTGGCGGCTGACCTACCTTCGAAATAAAAAGACCCCTTACGGGGTCTTCTTAATTACGGGTTATGTCAAGCTACATTTCTACGATAACTGATGTTCCCATTCCGCCGCCGATGCACAGAGTTGCAAGACCGTACTTGCTGCCTCTTCTCTGCATCTCGTACAGAAGAGTGATCAGGATTCTGCAGCCGGATGCTCCGATTGGGTGTCCCAGAGCAATTGCGCCACCGTTAACGTTAGTCTTTTCAGGGTCAAGTCCCAGATCCTTTCTAACTGCCAGTGACTGTGCTGCGAATGCTTCGTTAGCTTCTACCAGGTCGATGTCTTCGATTGTCAGGCCAGCCTTTTCCAGAGCCTTTCTTGAAGCAGGTACAGGACCTACGCCCATGATTGAAGGATCTACGCCGCCTGAAGCATATGACTTGATTGTAGCCATAGGCTTGATTCCCAGCTCATCAGCTTTTTCCTTGCTCATTACTACTACTGCAGCGCCTGAGTCATTGATACCTGATGCGTTAGCTGCTGTTACGATTCCGCCGTCCTTCTTGAATGCCGGCTTGAGCTTGGCAACCTTTTCCATTGTGGATCCTCTTGTCAGGTGTTCGTCTGTATCGAAGATGATCGGATCACCCTTTCTCTGAGGAATTTCTACAGGAACGATTTCATCCTTGAATACGCCTGCGTCAATAGCCTTTTCAGCTCTGTTCTGTGAGATTACTGAGAACTCGTCCAGTTCTTCTCTTGTCAGTCCCCACTGTTCAGCTACGTTTTCAGCAGTCATACCCATGTGGTAGTTATTGAATGCATCCCAAAGGCCATCGTTTACCATCATGTCTGTCATCTTAGCGTCAAACATTCTAGCGCCCCATCTTGCATCCTTCATTGCATATGCGGTTGCGGACATGTTTTCAGCACCACCTGCTACGATAATGTCAGCATCTCCTGCCTTGATGATCTGTGCTGCCAGTTCTACAGCTCTCAGACCTGATCCGCAAACCTTGTTAATAGTGAAGCAAGGAACTTCTACAGGCAGACCTGCATCGAGCATCATCTGTCTTGCTACGTTCTGTCCAAGTGCTCCCTGGAGTACGCAACCCATGATAACTTCGTCAACCTGATCCTTTGCCAGACCTGCTCTGTTCAGAGCCTCTTCGATACATACTGCACCGAGCTTTCTTGTTGGCACGCCCTTCAGGCTTCCACCAAACTTACCAATAGCTGTTCTTGCTGCACTTACGATTACAACTTCTCTCATTAATTTGTCCTCCTTATTAATATACTGATTCTGGGTATATCGTTTAAGTGTTGTTAATATTTTAACGGCCTCGCCGTAAAAATCAATAAAACCCATGCAAATGCTATGATACCACAGTTTTCTAAAAGGTCAAGGGTTTTTGCTAAAAAAGTGTTATTTTTTTCACAAATATGTATTTTACTTAAAATAACCTATATATTTCTCCAGCAGTTTAACAGGTCTGTAGGATAACTTGGCTTTTCGCAAATTAGGAATCCCCATGTCCTCTTCCCTGTTTATGTACTTTGCCCATGAGGCAACATGCTTGCAGAATTCATTGTTGATCGCCTGATAGAGGCCCCTGTACTCAACGTTCGCCTTCTCAACATGCTCAACTACTGTATTGCGTCCCAGGCGTCCGCCGATTGCGATGGCCTCTATTTTACCGCCTATGCGGATGGCACCGGCCCAGTATCCTACCGCTTCAATGTTCCTGAACACATCCTCCATGGCTTCCTCTTCCATCTTCAGAAGTTCCATTTCGTGTTCCGGCACTTCCTTGCGGGCGTTGAATTCGTCAATAAAAGCCATGGCCTCGCCTGCCATGTCTGATGTCAGCTCGACATACTCATAGTCATAAGTCTTCTTAAAGTAGTTCAGGTGATTCTTCTTAGAATGAAAATCTCTGCCCTTAAGATCAATGAGCTCCTGAGTCAGATATATATAGTCATAGTTAGGTCTGTCATCAACCCACTTGATTTCAGGCACAGCCTCCTTAATGATCTCCATCACATGGAAAGGCACCAGCCTCAGGCTGAACTCGTGACCTCTCTCCTCGAAGTAGTCGCGCGCTGTTATAATTGTATGACGAAGTGACTCCCTGTCATATTCCCCCGTCTTCGTCAGTGGTGGAAACATGAATGGCAGTTCTATGCCTTCTTCAAGCTCCAGATGAGAAACCCCGCTGATACACATGTAGTCACCAATCATATCCCAGCTGAACTGATTAATGTCCCTCCACATGTACTGTCCGCCAAAAGAGAGCCCTGAAGTCTTATACTCAAAACCATTCAGGTACTCTTCGACCAGTTTCCTGTTTTCAATTGTGATTCTATTATCAAACAGGTACATCGTTTGTAGTCCTTATTTTACAATCTTCGATATCTCTCTGAATCCCTCTGCCTTCGAATCCTTAAGCAGCTCATAGAGCACAGATTCGTACGTGGTCATTATAGCTCCCGCGCGTTCCATTCTCTCGCAGGACCACATGAAGTCATTCTGGCTTCTTGATGAAATGCAGTCAACAGGAACATATACGTTGTATCCTTCTGCAAGCAGCTGTTCCACTGTCTGCTGTACGCAGATGTGCGCTTCGATTCCGCTTACGATTACGTTCGGCTTGCTGGCAATCTCCAGCTGGTTTACGAAGTCCACGTGACTCATGCAACTGAATGTTGTCTTGTCGATGGCTTCAAACTCGCCTATTGCTTCTGCAACAGACGGTACCGTCTCGCCAATCCCCTTTGTGTACTGCTGAGTTACGATATGCGGAATGCCGAGAACCTTTAGGCCCTCCGCCAGTCTACACACCTTGTCTTCCAGCTCTTCCTTCCTGCTCATAGCCGGAAGAAGTTTTTCCTGAAAGTCGATGAATACTGCAATTGTATCTTCTCTGTTGATTGTCATTTTCCTATCCTCCATCTCTCTATATCTGCTTTTGCATAAGTCGCCGTCATGTCCTTGTGCAGAGGTGAAATCGATGCATATCCGTTCTGTATTGCCAGAACGTCTATGTCCTCCTGATCCTCCGCGTAGTGAATCGGTTCTCCGCCGTAAATGTAATATGAGGTGTCGCCCTCTGTTCCAGCATACTGCACATCGTTTATGTACTCGCGGTCGCCGCACACCGTGTATCTGACGCCTTTGATCTCATCCTTCGGCAGGTTTGGCGTATTGATGTTAATTACAATTTCGCTGTCCCATTTGCCGCCGGTCTTCTCCACGGTCTCCACTGCCAGGTCGCAGGCGTATTCAAAGTATTCGGCCTGATGGCTGTCAACGGATACCGCGACCGAAGGGTAACCCTGAATGCAGCCCTCGATGGCCGCACCGACAGTTCCCGAATAAGTCGTGTCCGTGCCCACGTTGCTGCCATGGTTAATCCCCGCGAAAACCATATCTATTTCAATTTCTCTGTCTCTCAAAATCTTTTCGCCAAGCGCCACGCAGTCAGCAGGTGTCCCGTCTAATACAAAGGCAAGCTCTGCATTATCGTAATCAACCTGCGTGACCGGAACTTTCCTGCCAAGGGTTATGGCATGGCTCACTGCACTTCTCTGCCCGTCAGGTGCGAAAACGTAAACCGTCGCTCCCGCTCTCAGATGCAGCGCATCCACAAGTTCCCGAAGGCCCCTAGCCTTGATTCCGTCATCGTTTGCTACTAAAATGTTCATTTCTCTTATTATTTACTGCTTAAAATATATTCCTGCTTTTGCATCTTACCAGAAGCCTCCGCCTCCGCCGCCTCCGCCGCCGCCGGAAAAGCCTCCGCCTCCACCGCCGGAGAAGCCGCCGCCCGAGAAGCCTCC
>JAUNIQ010000171.1 GCA_030535275.1 Bacillota bacterium
ATTGTAATCATCTCCTACCATAGATTCGCAAAATCATTGTCTAACAAAAGGTTATTCTATATTATACTTATCCACATTCACAATGTCAAGAAGTGTGGTTATAAAGAAATGGTAAAAAACGTTTACCTGTACTTCCTGATTTTTTCTCACTCAAACTGATTTTTTAGAGCGACTGGTGAATCCGGCTGTTCTTTTTTGCAGACATGTACACGTCCTTAAACATTCGCTTCATGCCGCCCCCAACAAGGATGTTGTACGGCATCACCAAGCCATCTGATATGATGACATCCCGGAACGGCATAAACGTCGCCTCCAGCATTAGCGGCATTGGCGCACCAAAAAACATCTCTTCCCAACTCGATATGATACCGCTTACCTGATACACCTCTTCACTTTCCAGAGAAATGAAGATGGTCCCCTTTTTCAGATGCCGTTCCATCATAAACTTTCCCTGAATCCGTCGCTTCCAGCTTTGAACGATTTCCTTATGTTCTTCCGGAAGATCTTCGTTTTCCTTCAGATAATCATCTATTATTGTGACATCGGACCACAGCTTATTCGCTACTTCTTTCACATCCGCCGGATTCAAACTTTTTGCCGTCGCTATACTCTTCATTTTACTGTTGATCCGATACTTTCTGTTCACAAAGTCCAGCAGCGGCAGCCACAGTTTATAATACAGTTGTCCATCTTCCTGTGATAAAGTCATCTGTCATTCCTCCGCTTTTAAAAACGCCATAATCTCATCGAATGTCCTGGGACTGTTCTCCACCGCCTTCAGAAGTTCCTGCTTCCTCTGGGCGTCTTTCTTATCAAGCAGATCCCTCAGTTCTTTGACTGCGGCGTCATACCTGGCCTTCGTTTTCTCGACTGCTTCCTGTGCTTTCTCTATCTTTTCATCAAGTGTGATGGTTTTTCTTGTTCCTGCCATGCGTCTTTCCTCCGTTATCCATCGATTCCTGCCAGCAGTTCACTAAGCTCATTAGCCCTGCGTTTCACGGATCTCGCGTCCATCCGGAATGCGCCAAGGATCGTTTTCTGTGTCGCCGTTACCGCATGATCCATGCGATACCGGCCGTCAAGTCCCCTCACTATCTCAATCTTTTCCAGTTCACGGATCGCTGCCGGTACTGTCATGTAATTCGGCTTTGTTTCGAGCTTTTCCAACTCATCCTTCAGCAGCGTATACATCCGGCACCGGATGATCAGAGCAATGAATTCTGTGAAGATCTTTCCTGCCGCCGCCTCATCGGACTGCACCCGCAGGCTCTTGTTCCCAAGATAGCTTTTATCACCGGAAAACAGCTTCTCTGACGCATCCCTGCTCTTATATAGCTCCAACGCCTCCTTTGCTGACATCTTCTTTGAAGTAACGATCACGAAGTAACCGCACAGGTCCCGCTCCCGTTCTATGACTTCCGCCTTCTCCTTTGCGAAGAGAAAGACCCCGTCCTCTTCATGGATAAACAGATCAAAGTACTGGCGGTATCCCTCTCCGATCGTAACAGCCTTTCCTTTCAGCTTGCCAAGATGGTTTGCCATGCGGTCGATCTTAGCCTCGACCTGTTCCCGCTGGGCGCTTGCCTTCTGATCCGAATAGTACAGGTGGAAGTACCTGTCTTCTTCATCCGAAGCGTAAAGCTGATGGCGCACCGTCATTCCGTATGTCTTGTACTTCCGGATGCTGCATTCCCTCTTGTTCTCGAACTTGCCTTTGTTTTCAAGGATCAGGCCGCTGACAAAAGAGGCCATTCCTTTGACCATGATCACAAAGTCATAGCCGCACTG
>JAUNIQ010000059.1 GCA_030535275.1 Bacillota bacterium
CTGATGCAGGCTCTTCTGCTACAGCTTCTTCAGCAGGAACCTCCTCAGCAACTGGTTCTTCAACAACCTGTTCCGCTACAGCTTCCTCAGCAACAGCCTGTTCAGCAGGAGCTTCCTGAGCGGGAGTCTCCTCAACAGGAGCCTCTTCAGTAACTGGTTCAGCAACAGATTCTGCTACTGGCTCTGCTACCGGTTCAGCAGAAGCCTTTTTCTCGGCTGCTTTTCTCTTCTTTATTAAACCGGCAATCTGATTGAAGACTGCCACTACTTTCTTTTCGCTGTCATCGTCGTAATTCAGCATTTCCCATTCGCCGTTGTACTTAAAGGCATATACCTTTTTTGCGGAAGAATGCTTGATTGCTGTAATCCCTTTATAAAGGTATTCCTTGTCGTCAATGGTAAGGGCTTTGCTTGTTACGGTTAAATTGTGACCTTTTGCAGTAATGTTGATTTTGTCCTGCATATAGCCTCCATTAATCTGTTTTTTGCATAACTAAAAAGTGCTTTGGAAACAAAGCTTCTAAATAATGATAGCCCTCAAATATACTAAAAGTCAACCAAAAATGTAAAAATCAGTATTTTTTGCAAGACAAAAGACACTGGTAATGTTATAATAATACATCAGAATGCACTTTTTGTATTTATAAAAAAGAAGAGGAAGATTATATGGATAAATTTGCATTAAACGAAAAGAGACGCGAGACAGTTACAAGTCTTCTTAAGGGGATGGATATTAAGACTTCCGATGGCGGCGGCCTTGATAAAGCAGATGTTCTTGACTGTCTGCAGCAGGTTTGCAATCTCTATGAAAGCCACATTGACGAACTTGAAAAGCATTATGAAGCAGAGATTGGTGAACTGACAAAGAGATATCAGAAATATGACGAGAATAATGACCTGTATGTCAGCCTCATCATGGATGCCAAAAAGAGCAGTAAGGAAATTATCGACCAGGCAACACAGGAAGTTGATGGCATTCTCTCAAACGGAAGGGAAAAGATTGAACTTCAGGAGAGAGCACTTCAGCAGTTGAAGGAAGATAGTGAAAGAGAAAAAGAGTCGCTGGCTGCAGAACTGAGAGCAAGCAAGGATTATGCTGAAGCTGAAAAGGCAGCAATGAGACTTGAAATAGAAGCTGAAAGAGAAAAACTTGAAGCTACAAAGAATAAGTACAGACAGCAGATTATCGCCATGGAAGGCGAGTTCACTGAAATCAGAACTAACATTCTCAGAACTTCAGCAAGACTCGATGCGCTCAAGGCACAGTCAGAGGATGAAACTGCTGAAATCGAATGGGATGTTCAGCAGGCAGTTGATGAAGTTCAGGTTCCTGATGCTGACATAGAAGTTGATCAGGTACTGGAAATTGAACCGGAACCTGTTGCTGAACCTGCAGTTGAAGAAGTGGAAGAACCGATTGAACCACTGGCATCAGATGAATCATTTGAGGAAGCATTCTTTAAGAGCGACATTCTGAACAGCTTCCCTAAGGTTGAAGAGCCTGTAGTTGAAGAAGTGGCAGCACCGGTTGAAGAACCAGTATTTGAACCGGCTCCGGAACCTGTAGCAGAGGAACCTGTGGAAGAAGCTGCAAAGGAAATCTCGGTAGAAGAACTTCTGGCAAGTATGGATGCGCTTACAGCATTTGAACCGGCAGAAGAACCTGTAGCATTTGAAGAACCAGTTGCAGAAGAAATCGTAGCAGCAGAGCCTGTAGAACCTGCAGCAGAACACGTAGGAGAGCCGACAGAAGATATTGAAGCGCTTCTCAATGAAATCTCATTTGATGATGTTCTGGAGGAAGAACCGACAGAAGTCATTGAGGATGGGCTTGATGAGATCAGTCTCGATGAACTGGTTGGACTGGAAGATGTTGTAGCAGAACCTGTTGCAGAAGTAGCGGAACCTGCTCCGGAAGCAGTAGAACCTGTAGTTGAAATGACAGAGCCGGTAACTGAAGCAATCGAAGAAGCTGTGGAAGCTCCTGTTGAGGCAGCACCTGCAGTCGCTGAAGAAATCAGCTTTGAAAAGCTGGAAGCACTCTTCAAAGAAGAATTATAAGGAAGAAGCAAAACCAGATAAAGGTCAGTACGCGGCGCAGAAGTGTCGCGTACTTTTGTAACAAGATAAAACCGGAGGAAAAAATGGAAGCGCTGAAAAAGAAAATCGTGGAAGAAGGATCCGTTATTGGAACTGAGATTGTCAAGGTTGACACATTCCTGAACCACCAGATTGACGCGGAATTCCTGGAGAAAATAGGCGAGGAGTTCAAGAAGAGATTTGCAGATGTGGAAGTAAACAAAATTCTGACTGTTGAAGCAAGCGGAATTGCAATCGCATGTGCAGCAGCCAGGTATTTTGGCTACCCGCCGGTTGTCTTTGCGAAAAAAGCAGCACCAAGCACCATGAATGAAGGCTTCTACGAAGCGGAAGCGCGTTCATTTACAAAGGGTACCATTTCGAAGCTTAAAGTTGACAGCAAGTTTATAAACACCGGAGATAAAATTCTGATTTTGGACGACTTCCTGGCCAGCGGAGAGGCTTCGGTTGCCCTGGCTGATATAGTGGAACAGGGCGGCGCCGAGGTTGTCGGAATCGGTGCAGTAATAGAAAAAGGCCACCAGGGTGGGTCCGATAGGCTCAGAGAGAAGGGCTACAGAGTCGAATCTCTTGCTGTCATTAAAAAAATAGAAGATGGAACAATAACATTTGAGGAGTAAACAGGGTATTAAATGGACGATTACAAAGTAGATTTTCATATCCATACAACAGCTTCCGACGGGGAAGCAACACCAACGGAAATAGTGAAGCGCGCCAAGGAACTGGACTATGACATGATAGCCATTACCGACCACGATAATACAAATGGTCTGGCTGAGGCGAAGATTGCAGGAGAAGCACTGGAAATGAAGGTGCTTCCGGGAATAGAAATCGCAGTTGTAACTGAAGAGGGAACAGGACTTCACATGCTGGGGTACAACTTTGATCCGGACAACGAGGACCTGCAGAAATTTCTGAATCAGATGATTGAGAATCGCATTACGAGGAATAATGAGCTGTTCCTGGTTTTGCAGAAAATGGGATACGACGTTTCCGAGGAAGACATTGAAGTGGGAAAGAACAGCTACATAGGCAAGCCTCTCATCGCAAGGGCCATGGTTAAAAAGGGATATATCAGCGACATGAAGGAAGCTTTTGGCAAGCAGATTCTGGGAAGCCCTGAATGCAAGAAGGTTCGGAAGGTTAAACCGCTGGCAAGCGAAGCCATAGAGATAATACTGAAGGCCGGCGGAACGCCTGTGCTGGCGCATCCGATTCAGACGCGTGGCGTGGGCAAGCCGGGCAGCGAGCAGTTCTACGAAAACATGGACAGGATTATTGGAAGACTCAAGAAGCAGGGACTCAAGGGCCTAGAATGCTACCATCCTGACCAGAACGCGGAACAGTCAATGAGATTCATCGAAATGGCGGAAAAGTATCACCTCCACATTACAATGGGGTCAGATTTTCACGGGAAAGACTTCGCAAATGCTGACAAAACAGCGTATACGGGGTAAAATAATATGATAGTGCAAAGGCAGGAATATGTTTAAGAAAACCAGAGAAAACATCAGAGCGGTAATGGAAAAAGACCCGGCTGCAAGAAACGGCCTGGAGGTCTTTTTATGCTGTCCGGGTGTATGGGCGCTCATGTGGCATACACCGGCGCACTGGCTTTACAGACATAACTGCAAGCTGCTGGCGAGAATAATCTCCCAGCTGACAAGGTGGGTTACGGGCATAGAGATTCACCCTGGTGCACAGATTGGACACAGATGCTTCATCGACCACGGCATGGCTGTAATAATCGGAGAAACGACGGAAATTGGCGATGACGTAACCATATATCAGGGCGTAACGCTTGGAGGAACGGGAAAGGACACAGGCAAGCGTCACCCGACCCTTGGAGACAGAGTTTTGGTCAGCTCCGGAGCAAAGGTGCTGGGACCAATTAACATAGGAAACGATGTTAAAATCGGCGCCGGATCCGTGGTTTTGCGCGATGTTCCTGATGGCTGTACGGTGGTGGGAATCCCAGGAACAGTAGTGAGACACTATGGACATCCCACAGAAGACATGGATCAGCTGGATATGCCGGATCCGGTTGCAGTTGAACTTGAGTGCCTGAGAAGAAGGGTAGTTGAGCTTGAAGAGCTCATCGTAAGAGAATTCGGGCACGACGCAATCAAGAGATGCGATCAGGATTGCCAGTATGAGGAAATAGTAAAAGAGATAAACAATCAGGTTTACGAGGAGCATGTTCATGGACATGACTGCTCGACCTGTGACGATACAGAGTGCTCGCTCAGAGATGTAGACCATCTCATGGAGCAGTTCAGAAAAGCAAATACAGACAATTAAAGCTAGGAGGAAAAAATGCTGTATATATATAACACACTGACAAGAAAGAAACAGAAATTCGTACCACTGGAAGAAGGAAAAGTAAAAATGTATGTATGCGGACCTACCGTATATAATTTCTTCCATATCGGAAACGCCAGACCTTTCGTTGTGTTCGACACAATGAGAAAGTATCTGGAGTACAGAGGATACAAGGTTAAATTCGTTCAGAACTTTACAGACGTTGATGATAAGATCATCAACCGCGCCAAGGAAGAAGGCATCTCAGCCAGCGAAGTATCCGAAAAGTACATTGAAGAATATTACAAGGATGCAGCAGCTCTGAACGTTAAGAAGGCAACTGTTCATCCTCAAGCCACAAAGGTTATTCCTGACATCATTACCTTCGTACAGGACCTGATTGACAAGGGATATGCATATGAATCAGCCGGTGACGTATACTTCAGAACCAGAAAGTTTGAAGGCTACGGTAAGCTTTCAGGCAAGAACATAGACGATCTTATTGAAGGGGCCAGCTCCAGAACAAGTTCAGCTGACGACGAGAAAAAAGAAGATCCTCTTGATTTTGCATTATGGAAAGCACGTAAGGTCGACTCTGAAATCGCATGGGAATCACCATGGGGCATGGGCAGACCGGGCTGGCATATTGAATGCTCAACAATGTCAAAGAAGTATCTGGGCGACACCCTCGACATTCATGCCGGCGGCGAAGACCTGCAGTTCCCTCACCACGAAAACGAAATCGCACAGTCAGAAACTCATAACGGAACAACCTTCGCAAACTACTGGATGCATAACGGATACATTAACGTTGACGGCGTGAAGATGAGTAAGTCACTGGGCAACTTCAAGACAGTTCGTGACCTGCTTACACAGTATGACGGCGAAGTACTCAGATTCCTTATTCTGAGCGGTCACTACAGGGGACCAATCGACTTCAACCCTGACATTCTGGAGCAGTCACAGAACGGCCTCAAGAGAATGAGAAACTGCAAGAGCAACCTGCAGCACCTGATCGATGCAGGAGCAGACGGCGACATGACAGCCGATGAGGCTACAGCAGTGGATGGGTTTGATGCATTTCGCCAGAAATTCATCGACGCAATGGACGATGACCTCAATACAGCAGACGCAATCTCAGCAGTATTCGAGCTGGTTACAGCAATCAACACAACAGCCGGTGCAGCAGGCGCAACAAAAGCATTTGCCAAGGCTGCCATGGACATGCTCATGGAACTGGCAACAGTACTGGGACTCCTGCAGCAGGAAGTAGAAGAAAAAGTAGAAATCGACCCAGAAATCCAGGCTCTCATAGACG
This sequence comes from Bacillota bacterium, assembly GCA_030535275.1. Lineage (GTDB taxonomy): Bacteria > Bacillota > Clostridia > Peptostreptococcales > Anaerovoracaceae > Lentihominibacter. Next base: position 5,720 of record JAUNIQ010000059.1, read on the forward strand.
AACGCCAGGCAGCAAGAAAGGCCAAGGACTTCGCCCGCGCAGACGAAATCCGCGACCAGCTTGCAGCCCAGGGAATCACACTCAAAGACACTCCACAGGGCGTACAGGTAATTAAAAAATAATGGGACAGGGGGACGGTTCTTTTGACCCAGTTTGGTAATATTAAACAATTGAACAGTGAGGCTCTGGCTTATATGGGTGATGCGGTTTATGAGCAGTTCGTTCGCGAGAGGCTGCTGGCTGAGGGCTTGGCGAAGGTGAATAATCTGCATAGGGCTGCGACTAAGTATGTTAAGGCCCCGGCTCAGGCGAAGGCGATTAAGACAATGATGGCTGTGGGCACGGGTAAGGGCACTGAGCCTGAGTTGTCTGAGGATGAGCAGAGGCTTGTTAAGCGGGCTAGAAATCACAGGTTCAATTCCAAGGCGAAGAATGCGGACCCGGTTACATATAAGTGGGCGACTGCCTTTGAGGCGCTTGTGGGATATCTTTATCTGAGCGGCGAGAAGAAGAGGCTGATGCAGATCATGAATCGTGCAGTGGAGATTATTGATGGCTAACAAATACAAGAAAAAAAGAGTAACAAAGAATAAGACAAAGGACTGGATAACCGATTACTATCAGACCGGGCGGGAGTTCGATAAGGAGAACAGAGCACGCCGAGAGAGAGAAGGCAAGAAAGAGGAAAAGGGACTTAAGAACCTGAACTCTTTTGAGCTTACCTGTATAGTAATCATTGCGCTGGCAATTATCGGCATGATTATCAAGTATTTTGTTCTGGGACACGGCTTCTGGACAACGGGGATTTAAGAACGGAGATTCAGAAAATGAGCAAAGCAGACGTATTATTCGTAAACATGTGCAGAGACATTCTGGACAACGGCTTCTCAAGTGAGGGACAGACTGTCAGGGCAAAGTGGGAAGACGGAACTCCTGCACACACTATAAAGCAGTTCGGCGTAGTTAACAGATATGACCTGCAGGAGGAATTCCCTGCACTGACTTTAAGACCTACATACATCAAGAGTGCTGTAGATGAGATGCTATGGATCTGGCAGAAGAAGTCAAACAAGGTATCCGAACTGAAGAGCAATATCTGGGACGAATGGGCTGACGAAGAGGGCACCATCGGCAAGGCTTACGGATACCAGCTTGGCGTAAAGTACAAGTTCGGACAGGGTGAGATGGACCAGGTTGACAATGTGCTCTGGCAGCTTAAGAACACACCGTATTCAAGACGCATAATGACCAACATCTACAACTTCGCCGACCTGAGCGAAATGGGTCTGGAGCCATGCGCATACAGCATGACTTTCAATGTGACGCGCGAAGAAGGCGGCGGCGCCGACGGCAAGGGAGGAAGCGGCAAATTCAAGCTGAACGGAATCCTCAATCAGAGATCTCAGGACATACTGGCGGCCAACAACTGGAACGTGGTTCAGTACGCCGTTCTGATATACATGATGGCTCAGGTTAATGACATGGTACCGGGCGAGCTGGTTCACGTAATTTCCGATGCACACATCTACGACAGGCATGTGGACATCGTAAAGGAAATGATTGAACGTCCGCAGTTCCCGGCACCGAAATTCACGCTGAATCCTGAAGTGAAGAATTTCTACGACTTTACAACATCAGACATCAAGATAGAAAACTACCAGAAGAATCCGCAGATTACGGATATTCCGATTGCGGTTTAAGGAGACACAATGAACGCAATAGTTGCAGTAGATGAAAACTGGGGAATCGGCAAGAACAATGACCTGCTGTGTCATCTGCCGGGAGACCTGAAATACTACAAAGAAAAGACCCTGGGCAAGTGCGTGATTTTTGGACAGAAGACGCTCGAGTCTCTTCCAAAGGCAAGACCGCTGCCGAAGAGAGACCATATCGTCCTCAGCGACGATCCGAACTATGATGTTGAACCAAGGGAAGGCTATGCCTGCGATGTGGTTCACAGCAAGGCTGAGGTCATGGAGCTTGTAGCCGAATATGAAGCGGCAGCAAGGAAGATGGGCGAGGACCCGAAGGAAGCCGTTTTTGTCTGCGGAGGAGCATCGATTTACGAACTCTTCCTCGATGACTGCGATGCCTTCTACATCACTAAGATGCACAAGGTTTTCGATGCGGACAGATTCTTCCCGAACCTGGATGAAATGGGACTTAAGATTACATGGGAATCAGAGGTTCAGACAGATGAAGCCAGCGGAATGAAATATACATTCCAGAAATACGAGAGAGTATAGTGCAAAAGCAGGAGAAAACATGTCTGAATTAATAGTAGGAAGAAACGCGGTGCTGGAAGCCTTAAAGGCCGGCCGCGAAATAGAGAAGATAAACATTCAGAAGCTGGAGAAGGGCGCAAGTCCGTCAGGCTCCGTGAAGCAGATTATCGCCAAGGCAAAGGATGCTAAAATCCCCGTATATCATAGCGACAAGGCTTTCATGGACAAGATGATGGACGGAGCAAAGGTGAATTACCAGGGAGTAATTGCCACGGCTTCTGATTATTCATATTGTGAGATAGAAGATATTCTTGCCTTTGCACGAGAAAAGGGCGAGAAACCATTCATCATTATTCTGGACGGGCTGGAGGATCCACATAATCTGGGCGCAATAATGAGAACAGCCGAATGTGCCGGGGCTCACGGAATAATCATTCCGAAGCGCCGCAGCGTATCGGTTAATGAAACCGTGCTGAAGACCAGTGCGGGTGCGGCGGAGCACATGCTTTGCGCACGTGTGACCAACATAGGCAGTGCCATTGACGAGCTCAAGGAACAGGGTGTATGGATTTACGCCTGCGACATGGGCGACGAACTCATGTATGATCAGGATATGACAGGAAGCGTCGGAATCGTAATCGGAAGCGAAGGCTTCGGCATCAGCAGGCTGGTTCGCGAGAAGTGCGATTTCGTTGTCAGCATTCCGATGAAGGGACAGATCAATTCCCTGAACGCATCAAATGCTGCGGCGATTCTCATGTATGAAATAGTAAAACAGAGGATGTAATGTTAGAAAAAGAACTGCTCAACTCCATAGAGAATCCGGATGCACAGCTTGCGGCCGAAGCCCAGGCGGGTGACGTTGTCGCAGAGGAGGCACTAATCCGAAAGTACAGCAGCCTTGTGAAAAGCAAAACCAAGGCTTACTTTATCATGGGAGCAGACGAGAACGACGTTATGCAGGAAGGCATGATTGGGCTCATGAAGGCAGTCAGAAAATATGAACCTTCGAAGAATGCATCTTTTGGAACGTTTGCAGATGTCTGTGTGACAAGCCAGATCATCAGCGCCATCAGAACGGCCGACAGAATCAAGCACAGACCGCTGAACACATCGGTCTCACTGAGCAATCCGGTTGATGGTGAAGGAGCTGAAGGCATCACACTTGAGGACACTCTGAGTGCGAACATAGCCGATTCTCCTGAACAGATAGTTGTTCTCAAGGACGTAACCTACTATATTCTGAATAACGATGATAACATTTTCAGCGATTTGGAAATGAAAGTAATAGGGGAGACAATCAAGGGCTATTCGTATGACCAGGTGGCAGAACGCCTGGGCAAAAGCAGGAAGCAGGTTGATAATGCGCTGCAGAGAGCCAAGAAAAAGGTGAATGATTATCTTTGGAAATAGGAGGCAGGAATGAAGACAGACATATCTCAGTGGGAAGTTCTGAGCAGGAGACCGGGATCAAGCAACTACATCAGCCCGGACAGAAAGTGGATGGTTAAGACAATCATCTCATCACATGACAACGACCTGGAAGTAATGCAGTCAGAGCAGAGACTTTCTGACGCGGTTTACGCAATGGGAATTCCTACGCCTAAAAATGACGGCATAATTGAACTTGAAGGAAATGAATTCGGCATCGTATACGAGTTCATTGAAGGCAAGGAATCTCTGAGCAGGGCCATTTCAAAGGACAAGTCAAGAATGGTCGAGTGCATGAAGAAGTTCGATGAGCTGGGAAAATCCATTCACTTCACGGAATGCGATACTGAGAAGTTCGAGTCCTTTGAATCAAGAATCAGGGACAGAATTACCAGAGTCGAAGTTTTGACAGAAGACGAAAAGAAGAAAATACTCGACTTTGTGGATTCAGTTCCGAAGGCTACGACATGCATTCACGGAGATTTTCATCCGGGGAATTTCATCACATCACCTGCAGGAGATTTTGTTATTGACCTGGGCAATTTCACCTACGGCAACCAGCTTTATGACTGGGGACACTGGTGGTTCATGAGCCATGTGCTGCCTGAAGAAACACAGGAAGCCGTATTCCACACTGACAGAGAAAGCATGATTGAATACTGGAATCTTTCACTGGAATACGCATTCGGTGCAAAGACAGACGAAGAGAGGAAGGAAAAGGAAAATGAGATCCGTCCATATGCCATGCTGACACCAATTCTCTATTTCGAAGAGAAGCCGGTTGAAAGAGGCCTCGTTGAAATACTAATGAAGCTGACGGGACTGGCATAGGCTGAAGGAAAAATATTATGCGGCGCAGTTACTGCGCCGCATATTTTTTCTTGATAAGATTTTAGGAATACTATATACTATTGATGTATGGCGTGCTGCCGTAGCTCAGTCGGTAGAGCACCTCATTGGTAATGAGGAGGTTCGGCGGTTCAAGTCCGCTCGGCAGCTCCATTACACTTAATCCGGGGACGCCCGGGTAACAAAAATATTCTATTAATAACGTTATTTTTAGGAGGAAAAAATGGCAAAAGCAAAATTTGAAAGAAACAAGCCACATATCAACATCGGCACAAT
>JAUNIQ010000060.1 GCA_030535275.1 Bacillota bacterium
GAAGGGCTCATCTAACTAATAGCAGTTTCCATACAACGAAGCGGCCAGATAATCCCCCACGTAGTCAAAGCTACAAGAATATGAGATACAGGTACGCATTCACGATCTCAATTCTACTCGGTTTCCGGGCCGATACTAAGCCGGAAGAGAAAGGAGATGTATACAGATTTTGCTTAGCTGGATGAGCCTAATTTGTATATACCAAAAGAAGATGAATAATAAAATTTCAAAATGGATGACATTAGCCGCACTGCTTATGTTTGTCGGTGCAGTGTTCCAGATCACCGGTGACCATTATATTCTGGGCGCGATCTGCTTCGCTGCTGCTGCGAGTTTTGCTTATTCTGCAAACGTGTATCGGAAAAAAGGAAACGAATAAAAGCAGGAAGAGGTGCGGACATTGATCAAAAGAGGGATAACAAAGAAAGCAATTACTGCCATTCTGCTGGCGATGTGTTTTCTTCTGTCGGGGTGCGGAAAAAAAAGCAATTTTGATGGTTCCAGGATCTCCGGCGAGACCGTGTTCCGGATGGAATACAGCATTCTGGACAAAGAAGAATCCGCCGAAATGAAACTGACAGAAGGTGATCAGATACAGGTGCATATTTCACATACCGCCGGAAATGTGGATGTGATCGTCGGAGAGAATGGCGAAGAACCGATATACAAAGGGACTGAACAGGAAAATGCAGACTTCATTCTGACGGTTCCGGAAACCGGCTGCTACCATATCTCTGTAACAGGCCATCGGGCAAAGGGAGAGATCTCTTTTACCTGCATCCCATTGAAGGAGAACTGAAGGTAATATGGCAAACATAATCACGTTTTTCAGAATAGCTGTCAGTATCGTTCTGCTTTTCTGTCCGGTGTTCTCTCCTGCCTTTTATGTGTTTTACATATCGGCCGGATTGTCTGATATGCTGGATGGATTCGTGGCAAGAAAAACAGATACCGTCAGCAGGCTTGGGGCAAGGCTGGATACGATTGCGGACTTTGTGCTTGTGTTTGTATGCCTGATCAGACTGCTTCCGGTCCTGCGTATTCCTGCATGGCTGTATATATGGATCGTGATCATTGCACTTATAAAGGTCGTTAATATCGTTTTGGGATTTGCCGTACAGAAGAAGTTTGTGGCTGTGCATTCGGTTATGAACAAAGCGGCTGGAGCGCTGCTGTTTCTGTTGGTGCTGACGATTCCCGCTGTTGGGCTGAAATACTCTGCGGTTATTGTCTGCGCTGCAGCAACGTTCGCCGCTATCCAGGAAGGCCATTTCATCAGAACAGAAAGAGAATAGCAGACCGGGCTATGCAGAGCCGGGATTAGGAGGAAAAGCAAGACCATGAAATTCAAAGGAACCCTTATCGTCGTAAAAGACTGCAGAAAAGCATTGAAATTTTATCAGGATATGTTTGGATTTGAGCTGATCCGGGATCATGACGGCAATATGGAACTGTCCGGAAATCTGTATCTCCAGGAAGAGAAATACTGGAAGCAGTTTACGGGGAGGCGCGTGATTCCGCAAAACAATCATACGGAACTGTATTTTGAAGAGCCGGAGATCGACAGCTTCGTAAAAAAACTGGGAAGACTCTATCCTGACATTGAATACGTCAATCGGCTGATGACGCACAGCTGGGGACAGCGGGTCGTCAGATTCTATGACCCGGACGGCAACCTCATCGAAGTAGGCACCCCTGTATGATCCGTGTATATCGAATGATTTAGGTGAATCAGATGAGCAAATATGAACTGTTATGGAATTGGATCCGGAAAAACGGAACGGACAGATTCAAACTGACCTTTGATGAGATAGAGAAGATTGCCGGAATTCCGATTGACCATTCCTTTTTGACATATAAGAAAGAATTGACCGGGTATGGCTTCATGGTCGGAAAGATCTCCATGAAAGAACAGACAGTCTCTTTTGAAAAATTAAAAAGGAAATAAACGCTTTCCGAAAAGAGGTGTATAAAATGAAATTTACCGAATATCAAGACCTGCTGCCATTGGAAATACTTGAAACCGTACAAAGCATTCATGCTGAATTATCAAAAATGGGTTTTACGGAAGATATAAAGGAAGCAAAATAGGCTCTACCAATAAGACAATATGGTAGAACCTGTCAGTCTCGGAGTGGAATTACGAATTACAGCTATGGAACGATCTACTGTTCTATAGCTGTTTTTCTTATCTTTTTGATTGAAATATTCAATCATCCGTTGAATTAATGCGCTTCAAAATGGTATAATTCCAATAACAAGTGATAATCACTGGAAAAGAGGATTAAAGATGGCTCTTTCATATAATAGGTTGTGGCACGTTCTTGTAGATAAGAAAATTTCCAGAACGGATTTAAGGCGAGCAGCGGGGTTGACTACCAATGCTCTTGCAAAGCTTGGCAAAGACGAATCCGTTCCGCTGGAAACATTGGAAAAGGTATGCAAGGCACTAAACTGCACATTTGATGAGGTGGTTGAAATCGTACCAGACAAAGATGATCCTGGCAGGATTTTTGAATAAGCAGTTTTGATTTAATGATAATAGATGAGTATGGAATACGAGGACTAAATTCAAAAGACTCGATAAATAAAGGGCTTTCTGGAATTAGTCCTATTTTGTTTAGCCCACTTAATAGAGCGAAGAACGTTTTAAGGAGGAAGCATGCGCAGATTAAAGATTTTTCTGCGAAGCATGGTGCTGCCACTCTTAAAGCGACAATCAATAAATACGGGAGGATCGATGTAGTAGTAAACAATGCCGGATATACGCACCTCGCTACTATCGAGGAGATGAGTGATGCTGATGCAAGGGAGGAGTTTAACATCAATGTGTTCGGACTTCTTAATGTTATAAGAAATGTGCTGCCGATTATGCGTGACCAGCATTGCAGTCATATATTTAATGTAGGCAGTCTGGGATCTTATAACGTTGGCCCACTGTCGGGAATCTACTGTGCAAGCCTCACATTTACTTAGACAGACCTTTCATTTATGCGATCGTGCATAATAAAACGGGCTTGCCGGTATTCGCCGACGTGACATGCATACTTTAGAAGTATTGTGTAGTATAAACAAAAGGATCTATATTGTGTGCAGATCCTTTATTGTACAATTTAATATGTTACTGCTGATTAGACTAAATGCGTTCCTTTTTTTCTACATCCAGGAAATACTTATAAGTATCAACAGTCAGTTCACCGCAGGCCTTCTCGTCGCAAGCGATGATCGCACCGTTGTGCATCTGTAAAGCTGAGCAGGTCCACTTCTGGCTGACACCGCCTTCAACTGTAGCGGCTAAGGCTCTGGCCTTGTTGTGGCCGGAGATGAGGATTAAAACCTCCTTGGAATCCATGACCGTGCCGATGCCGACGGATAAAGCCTTCTTCGGAACAGTTTCCATATCGCCTAAGAAGAAACGGGAGTTGACGATCCTAGTATCAGTCGTCAGATCTCTTAAGCCGGTCCTTGAAGTTAAGGGAGTAAAGGGCTCATTGAAAGCCAGGTGGCCGTCAACGCCAATGCCGCCCATGAAGAGGTCGATACCGCCGTAAGAAACAATCTTTTCTTCATATTTGGCACATTCAGCTTCCGGATCTTCAGCTAAGCCGTTGAGGATATTGATATTCTCCGGCTTCATATCGACTAAGTGATCGAAGAAGTTGTCATGCATGAAATACCAGTAAGACTGATCGTGATCCTTAGCTAAACCAACATATTCGTCCATGTTGAATGTCACGACATTCGCAAAGCTTAATTCACCGGCCTTGTTTTTCCTGATTAGTTCGCGGTAAACACCGATAGGGCTTGATCCGGTAGGCAGGCCTAAGACAAAAGCTTTGTCCTCTTTATGCGCATTGATCTTGTCAGCGATATAGTTAGCTGCCCAGATCGACATCTTGTCATAATCATCCTGAATTACTACTCTCATATGTTTATCTCCTCAGTAAAACCTCAGATCAATTCGCATAGCCACCGATCAAATCCAGATATGATGTACCATTCTCCGGCCTTTCAGCTTTGAAATAATCGCAGCAGGTCGCACCGTTATCTGACATCGTCTTTCTGATGCCAACCCTGGCGTTTTTAAGACCTTTTCTATAGATAAGCAAAGGAACACATTCTCTGGTATGCTTGCTGTTACCAATATTGGGGTCGTTGCCGTGATCGGCCTGGATGATCAGGATGTCGTTCTCTTCCATTTCCGGAAGCAGTCTGGCTATTCCTGCATCAGCCTGTTCAAGGACCTCCTTATATCTTGCACTGTCCTGGGAATGACCGGCGAGATCAGTCTCTTGAATATTCGTGCAGATAAAGCCTTTCTCCATATTCATAAAAGCATCATAAGTCAGATTCATACATTCCGGAGTCGGCACACACGAAATACTTGTACCCATATCATTGGCAACAATGTCCGCGACCTTTCCGATCAGCGTGACAGGTATCCCTGCCTTGGTCAGGATCGTCGGTGCCTGGACGTTTTTATTGACACCATATCCCAGATGACGACACTGATAGCCTTGTTCATAGCTCTTGGACTTTGAACTCGCAATACCGATGAATCTGCCCATCTTGTTTTCTTCCGCCGCAAAAAGATCTTCCATCGTGTTTCCGGTCCCACCAAAAACGATAACTCTTCCGACTGTTACAACTTCACGGACGAGTTCACCGATCTCCAGTTCTTTTTCAAAAGAGATATAATCAAGCGGAGCGGTGACATTGTAGCACATGCCAAGATCGGCTTCCAGATTGTCACCTACAGTCACATAGTCATCGCAGACGATGTATTTGAGGCCATCCCGGTTGATTATTTCGACCTTATGACCGTTCTTCTTCAAGTGCGCAGCTACTGCTTCCGCATGGGTCAAGAAGGGATCGACGGTCGGCTTCTTCGGCAAGGTTCCCATGATCTCCTGATGGCCCATGAAAGTATCAGCTCCGAAATGCATAAGTTCACTTTTTCCAAAATTCGCCTCCGGTACAAAGTGCATACGCGCACTCTCTTTACCATAGGCGTTCATCAGGCCCAAGCTTTCAAGCGCCGGCAGTTTCATCTCCGGAAAATCATCAAGGATGCTGCGTAGAGTATTAGCTTTTTCATCTCCGGGACGCACTGTTGCCGCATCATTCATTGCCCCGATCCCGAAACCGTCCAAAACAATTATGACAAAACGTTGTTTCATCTTTTGATCTCCTCTCCCTGGCTACTGTAAAGACCGATAATTATCGGATCATTGCGATGAATTCCCCTGATCAGGCAGACATCGCTTCTGGTCACAAAGATCTGAAAACGGAAGGCCATGATCGCTGTAGCTCCGACTTCAGCTTTTTCTGAAAGTTCAAAGGTATAGTCGATGCTTTCGATCGAAGGGATACTGACCTTCATTTCTTTAAGCTGTTCAGAGCTTTTCCCCACCAAAGCGTTTTCCATATGACCCCGGCGATAAAGACCGCCGCCGTAGATATAACCATGGCTATCATAGTTGTGGGAAACTTCGCTGAGATAAATTACACAGGGGATCTCTTCGCACTTTCTGTTCGCATGAAGCGGCGTTGTTCCGCTTAAACCGTGACCCGGTTCAGTGCTGGTGATCGGATAGTCTTTCATCTTTTCAATCGTCCTCACCGAAGCTGTAGAAGGGGCGTTGACGTTGCGGATGTCACAGCCCAGTTCTTCCAGTATTTCCTTAGCTTTCAGTAAACAGAAATTCGTTTTCCAAGGCCTGACCAGTGTGCTGAATCTCGCTCTATTTTCATTAGAGCAAGATTCACCATGTAATACAAAAATTCATTTTTTCAGTCAGAGCAAGATTCTCTTTGTCTTCCGGAAAAACATTTTCGTACAACTGGTCCTTGTTGGGGATACCGCTCCCCAAACCCTCTGCCGTTACACTCGGCTCATTTCCATTCACAGCTTTCACAGGTGAAAGAAAAACAGAATCTTTTGAACAAGTCTGCAGTCAAAAACAATTGCGGATTTTTCATTCTTTCTGAGCCAAAACCATAGTGGTTCGTCCCCTTCATATAAGTGAGGGGGCTTTGTCATTCATTAAGGAATTTTAAAAAAGCTTGAACAATTCAGTTGTTTCAACTCCACTAAAGAATATTGGAAGGACATCTTGAAAATAGATTAATTGGACGATGCACAACTCCAATCATTCTTGTCCCCTAAGTATAAGTGCGGGAGAGAGTCGCTGATGAGATTCTTCAGAAAGCTTTTTGAAGAAATCTACCGAAAACGTGTTCAACTTTCATCATTTCCGTCCACTAAAGAATAATGGGAGGAAATCTTAAAAACAGCCAACTACCTTCCAAATAGTCCCCACTACTAAGTAGAGGGATATCTGTTCTTTGAAAACTGAATGACCGTCCGAATGAGGATATGTTTCCGGCAAAGGACTGCGATGATATGAGCGATCCCAGAGAAACGATACACCGCTGTAACGGGGGCAGGAACTGCATTCGGGTAAAACGGCAAATAATGAAAAACTTGAAAGATTTTTTGAACAATTCAACAGATTTTTACCCCCACTAATAAGTGAGGGACATATAGAAACGAAAGGAGCTGATCGGATGGATGAAATACCGGCAAAGACATTCTACATAACAGAGGACACCAGGATTACCCATTATCTTCCGTATCCAACATATCTACTGGATATGAGCATATCCCAGACCGCTAAAACATTGTATGCACTGCTACTGAACCGAGCGACATTATCACAAAAGAATAACTGGTGTGATGAGTATGGCAGAGTATATATCCGCTTCACCATAGAGGCGATGTCGGATGCCTTAAACAAATCACAGACTACTATCAAAAAAGCACTGAGCGAACTGGAAAATGCAGAGCTGATCGAAAGAAGAAAAGATCGTTTTGGCAAGCCAAATCTCTTGTATGTGAAGCTGATGGATCTATCAGTCGGAAATATTTCCTGTTATGGGTCAGAAACCTGTCCTTCCATAGGTCAGGAAACGGACTGTGATACGGTCGGTTTTCTTACCCCAAATAACTGTATTAGTAACAAGAACATAGAAAACAGAATTGATGATATTATTCGCGCAGCTTACGGCCGATATCAGAATGTGTACCTCTCTGATGAAGAATATACTGCCTTGCAGGCTGATTACGGCATCGATACCGATCGCTTCATTGAAGAGCTCAGCAACTACCTAGCTGCTACCGGTAGGACTTATGAAAACTATGAGGCCGCTATTAGGTTGTGGGCATCAAAAGATAGAAAAACACCAGGTCATAAAACAGAGAATCAGGATTATTCCTGTGAGGAAGGAGAAAGTTATTGAACATTGAAGAGATTGCAAAAATACCGGCTCTTGAACCGGAAAACAATGATTACATCGGTGATGACGGATTACTACACTGTAGTATCTGTCACGAGCCAAAAGAAACATATTATCCTCTGGCACTGCAACGTCCCGGTTGGGAGAAACATCCTTCCGAATGTAGGTGTCAAAGAGAAAAACGTGAAGCCGAAGAAAAGGAATACAGGAATTATCTTCACAGATCAAAAGTGAAGGATCTTAAAGGGAAATGTTTCCCGTCCAAAACATTAGACAATTGGACGTTTGATAACTGTATCCTGGATGAAAAGAAAATCAGTTTCGGGAAGAAATATGTCAGTAACTGGAATGAAATAGAATCCGGCAATCATGGACTGCTGCTCTGGGGACCGGTCGGTACGGGGAAATCCTATTTCGCCGCCTGTATCGCCAACGAACTGATCGAACAGGAGATACCGGTAAGGATGACCAATCTCTCCGCAGTGATGAACTGCAGTTTTGATGAAAGAGAAGATCTCATCAACGGTCTCTGCAAGGCGAGATTACTGATCATCGATGACTTCGGGATGGAGAGAGATACATCCTATGGGATGGAAACAGTCTTTCAAATCATAAACAGAAGATATGTTCAGCAGAAGCCATTGATGCTAACTACAAATCTGTCATTGAAGACGTTGGAGCATCCCTCCGATCTGGAGCATCAGAGGATCTATGACAGAGTGCTGGAGATAACTGTTCCGGTGGCATTTCTGGGCAACAGTTTGCGCACCAATATCAGCAAAGACAAGAAGAAAAAACTGGATGAAATATTGAACGGATGAAGGGAGATGATACTTTGACAGATAACGAAAACAAAGCATTACTGGAGATCGATGATTACACAATGCCAGTGCTGATAAAGGAGTTTATGACCAGACAGTATGAGAAGAAAACGGATAGTGACGGGAATACCGTGATGAAGGAATTGCCTGTCGGTGTTCTTCCCAACATTGAACTGTATGTCAACATCGGCGGAACAAATTATTATGTCACAGGTTCTTACTCCGGGAACGGCAGCGTGGAAGATAAAATTTCACAGATCTTAAAGCGTGATATGGAGGTTTAGGATAGTTACTCACATAGCTGAAAATAGTAAAATACTAAGTGCCACTCCTGTACTGACAGTTGCCGATGAAAAGGAGGAAGAAATGGCAACTGAAAACAATACAAAGATAACAGCACTCTATTGCAGGCTCTCCCAGGAAGATGCCCTGGAAGGTGAAAGCAATTCCATATCCAATCAGAAGAAGATTCTGATGGACTATGCCAAGCAGAACAAGTTCTTGCATCCCAAGTTTTATGTGGATGACGGTTATTCCGGTACGGATTTCAAGAGACCAGGATTCATGGAGATGATGGCAGATATCGAAGCAGGAAAAGTCGCAGTCTGTATCTGTAAAGACCTGTCTCGCTTTGCAAGGAATTCCACGATGGCAGGAATGTATATCAACTATACGTTTCCTCAATACAATGTGAGATTCATTGCGATCCATGACAGCTTCGATACAGTTGATCCCAACAATCCCAATCTGGATATGGGCATCTTCAAGAACATGTTCAATGAGTTCTATGCCAGGGATACATCCCGAAAGATCCGAGCAGTCACAAAGGCAAAGGGAAACAGAGGTGAACATCTCTGCACCGTACCGCCATACGGCTACATCAAAGATCAGGAGGATAAAAAACATTGGATCGTTGACGAGGAAGCTGCTGAGAACGTCAAGAGGATCTTCAAGCTTTGCATGGAAGGCAAAGGGCCATCACAGATCGCTGATATCCTGACAAATGATAAGATACTCACACCGAGTTCTTATCAGCGTTCTAAAGGAAGAAAAACGCCTCATCCTGTATTGGCTGATCCATATAAGTGGGATTCTGCCACTGTTGCGGATTTACTTGAAAACAGACATTACACAGGTTGTACGGTCAACTTCAGGTATTACACAAACTCCATATGGGATAAGAAGACCAGAGTGAATGATCCTGAGAATATGGTAATATTCCCGAACACCCAGGAAGCAATCATTGACGAAAAGGAATTCAATAAGGTTCAGGAGATCAGAGAGAACCGCCATAGAAGAACCAAGACAGGAAAGACAAATATGTTTTCCGGGCTTGTCTTCTGCGGTAACTGTGGAGCGAAGCTCTACTTCTCCACAAGCAAAAGCTTCTCTGCCTATCAGGATTTCTTTGTCTGTTCCACTCATCGAAAGAACAGAAATGGATGTTCCGGCCATATCATCCGTGCATGTGTGTTGGAACAGCTTGTATGGATGCACATGAGGGAAGTGATATCCTATGTTACTTGTCACGAAGAATATTTCCGCAAACAGGTAGAAGAAGAGCTGTTGATCAAGAGTGCCGAAAAGAAAAGACAGCAGAATAAACTGCTGGATGAAAAACAGAAGAGATTCGAAGAACTGGATATCATCATCCAGAAACTCTATGAATCCAACGCTTTGGGAAAGATCAGTGACGACAGGTTTGTAAAACTATCTCAGGGATATGAAACTGAGCAGGCTGACCTTACCGCTGATATCGAATCCCTTAAAAGCGAAATACAGTTACAGGAAGAACAGAACAAATCAGTTGAACAGTTTATTGGGAAGGTCAAGGAATACTCCGATTTAAGGGAATTAACTCCCTACGCCTTACATTCATTGGTGAAAGCCATATATGTAGACGAGTATCCAATTGAAGGAAGAAAACACAGGGAGAAATCTGTCACGATTGACTATGATATTCCCAGAGAGATCGACCTCGATAAGCTGATGAAAGCATAAGGAAACGGCATGACTGATGCCATGCCGTCCAAATTACATAGATATTGTCTTACGGGGAGAGCGCTAAAGCGGCCTTGTTTTATCGTACACGAAGGACAAAAAGGTCCTTCTCAACTACGTTTACAGGAAAAGCGGTATCAAAGTGAGGCTTTATGCTGCGGGAGCAGCAGCTTATGAGGATTGCCTTGCCGTGCTCCCGGACAGTATGAAAGCAGAACTGAAAAAAGCGACCGACTGCAAAAAACTGAACGGGCTGACCTGCACGCCTGCCTGTCCCGGAGGTTATACCTACACACTTGACGGTGAGCTGCTGAAAAAATGCCGCAGTATGGCGTTCCTTATGACGCTGAATCAAAAGA
>JAUNIQ010000061.1:0-8790 GCA_030535275.1 Bacillota bacterium
ATCCTTGTACGGAGTAATTCTGTACTTGAAAACTCCGCCTCTATATGCTACCTTTGCTGAATCAATCATTCCATCGCCAACATCCTTGTCTTCAATCTGGAAGGAGAGTTGCCCATCTGTTTCGGATTTCTGTCCTTCATCCATATCTACAACACAGTACTCTTTTGTCCACTTACCAGTGTTGTATGAATATCTGTCAACGATAAATCCATCAGCGTCAGCCTCGTCAGATACTTCCCACTTTACCATAATTCTCTGGTGTCCACGAACAGGTGTAACAGAAATAATCTTGTTAACATCAACCTGCTGATCTCCGCCTTCGCCGCCTTCTGCTCCTTCTGTAGCAAACACGCCGGTTCCCATTGTGGAAATCGCCATGATTGCCAGGACCAGGAAGCAAATTATCTTCTTGCACCATCCGTTTTTCATTCTTAATACCTCTCGATTTCTTTTTTTATACACAAATTAAATGTGCAAATATACATACTTATACTTAATAATAATTATAGTGTCAATGCACAATAAAATCAAGCCGTTAATTGCGCCAATCCGCTTTCTAAACATTTGTTAAAATTTGGAACATTTCATAGATTTTGTTGCCCGGATAAAGTATACTACTATATGTAAAGATGTAAGAAGTATACATCCTATCATGCAAAATACTGTTTTGAAGGAATTTGACTATGCTATATTCAGTAATTATTCCGTGCTACAAATCATCCCACACCATCCGACAGGTTGTGGAAATGACCAGTGCGGAACTGGACAAACTCAATAAGAAGCCATACCAGTTCATTCTTGTGGATGACAAATCCCCTGATGACGGCGAAACAGTCAGGGAACTTAAGGCCCTTGCAGATGATTACAGCTTCGTGAAGGTTGTTGAGCTTGCGCAGAATGCAGGCCAGCACAACGCTGTCATGGCAGGTCTTAATGTGGCCGAAGGCGATGTCCTCATCGCAATGGACGACGATATGCAGACCCACCCTTCCCAGCTGTACAAGATGTTTGCAGCCTTTGATGAGGGCCATGATATCGTATATGGGTATTATGAAGACAAGAAGCAGACAGGCTTCAGAAACTTCGGAAGCTGGGTTAACCACACTTCAGTAAGAATACTCATCGGCAAGCCTAAGGACATGAAAACCTCAAGCTTCTGGATCATAAAGAAGTTTGTCAGAGACTATGTAATAGAGTACAGCGGAACCTACACTCACCTTCAGGGACTTTTCCTTAGAACCAGCTCTGATATTGTGAGTGTTCCGGTTGAGCATTTTGAGAGAGCCTACGGCAGCTCCGGCTACACATTCAAAAAACTTGTAAGCCTCTGGTCAAATGTCATGGGTTACTCCATTGTGCCTCTCAGAATAGCACGTAATGCGGGACTGATTCTTTCGATTCTCAGCATTCTCGGTGCGCTTGCCGTAATTCTGAAGAAGCTGCTGGCACCTACCAGTGCTGTAGGCTGGTATTCAATGATGGTTGCCATCTGCTTTTTCTCGGGACTGATCATGCTTTTCCTTGGTCTCATTGGGGAATATCTTGGAAGGCTGTACATGGGAATGACTAATAAACCTCAGTATGTAGTAAGAAATATTTATACAGGAGAAGATAGACAGTGAAAAAAGTACTGATACTCGGAGCCGGTATCTACCAGGTACCACTTATTAAAACAGCAAAGGAACTTGGAATTTACACCATCGTTGCCAGCATACCCGGAAATTACCCAGGCTTTGAAGTGGCTGATAAGGTGTATTACGAAAATACAACCGATTTCGATAAGATCCTCGAAATCGCAAAAGAAGAAAAAATTGACGGCATTATTACAACCGGCACAGATGTGGCTGTAATAACCATCGGCAAGGTGTGCGATACTCTGGGCCTTACAGGACTCAGCGCCGCAGCGGCCGAAATTGCTACCGATAAAATGCTCATGAAGCAGAAATATGAGGAATACGGCGTTAGAACCGCCAGATTCAGGAAGGTGTATTTTGAAGATCCGGATTATACCGAAAAGCTTGCCGGCCTCAGCTTCCCTCTCATGTTCAAGTCCGTGGACTCTTCAGGAAGCCGCGGAATCATCAAGGTTGACAGCCCTGAGGGCTTTGAAGCAGCCAAGGCAAACGTTGCGGACAATACCCGTTCAGATTATTTCATAGTTGAGGAATACGTTGACGGCGAAGAATTTGGAGCACAGGCATTCGTCAAAGACGGAGAACTTCAGTTCATTCTTCCTCACGGCGATTACGTATTCAAGGGCGATACGGGGGTTCCAATCGGACACTTCGCTCCATACGACCTGCCTGAGGATGTTATCGAGGATTCAAAGGTGCAGCTCAGCAACGCAGCCAAAGCCATGGGCCTGGATAACTGCGCAATCAATGCCGACTTCATTCTCAGTGACGGCAAGGTTTACGTTCTTGAACTGGGCGGCAGATGCGGTGCAACATGCCTGGCAGAACTGGTATCCATATACTACGGCTACAATTATTATGAAAAGATCCTGAAGGTAGCTCTAGGCGAAGATGTGGATTTCGCAAAGGCAGACGGCACGGATTTCACTCCAAATGCCAGCATGCTCCTGATGGCTGACAAGGATGGCCACATTCTTTCACAGAGTAATGAGAATCCGGAGGACCCGGACATTGTAGAAATACAGTTTGATTACAAACCTGGCGATGAGGTTCATAAATTCAGAATAGGACCTCATCGAATAGGTCATATAGTTACCAAGGGTAATACTCTTGATGAAGCAGTAGAAACTCTTCATAAAGCAATGGATAAAATTACAATTGAGGTGGAATAATGAAAACAATAACCAGAAAAATCCTATCAATCGCGCTGATGCTTATCATCGCAGTGGCCTTCACGCCATTTGCAGGACAGCTTTCAATAAGTGAAGAGGCATACGCTGCAGATGGAACATATACGGAAACATTCCCTACACTGGCAACTCCGGGACAGGCTATTTCCACTACTGCAGTCAATCTTGCCTGGCCTATCGGCACTTCAGAAAGCACGTACAAGTACAGCGGCGGTAAGTCAACAGATGCATTCAAGGCCGCTCTTGACGCAGCCTTCCCTAAGCACACAAGCTGGGGTGCAAAGGCAAGCGTCGGTGCAAGCTGCGATGTTTTCTCGGGAACAGTAATTAAATACTGCGGATATGATTCCAGCATCCCTCGAGGCGTTACCGAGGATCTTTCATATTTTCCGGAGCATCCTGAGAAGTGGCAGCCAACGGGAATAACCAAGGTCGCAGACATGCAGCCGGGTGATGTTATCCTCTGGGCTAAATCCAGCGGAACAAAGCACATCTGCATTTATGTTGAAATTAACGGCAAGCCATACCGTGCAGAAGCTCATTACAATTCCGGTGGCGGAATGTACGGACATATATCGTCAATAAGCAATTATGACAAGAGCAACTACAGCTTCTTCGAAGTATACCGTCCATGCAACACATCATGGACAACAAGCCTTTCCAAGGGAATGTCAGGAGACAATGTCAAGAATCTTCAGAAGTTCCTCAACTGGGCAGGCTTCAACTGCGGAACCGCTGACGGTGAATTTGGTTCAAAGACTGAAACTGCTCTGAAGGCATGGCAGGAGGCAGCCGGCCTGACTCCTGACGGCAAATTTGGAAGCACCTCCCTTAAAGCCGCCAAGGCATATGTTCCTGCAAGCGTTAACACAACAACCACCCCTACTGCAACAGACAAGGTTGCTACATCTGTCATCAAGGAAGGCTATTCGGGTGCCTTCCCAAGCAAGAGCCTGAAGAAGGGAAACAAGGGAACTCAGGTTAAATACCTTCAGAAGTTCCTCAAGTGGTACGGCTACAGCAAAATCAAGGTTGACGGCAAATACGGAAAGAGCACTGTAAACTACGTGAAGAAATTCCAGAAGGCCAATGGACTTAAGGTAGATGGCAAGTTCGGAAAGGCTTCCTTGAAAAAGGCTAAATCAATAAAGAAATAAACGAGTGGTCAGATAAAGAAAGAGCGCAACACCTGAATGTTACGCTCTTTTATTTTACGCTTTCTTTATGCCGTAGATCGTAATGATGAACAGCATTATCGCCAGCACTCCCATGAGGAAGGCGTACATGGCAGCAGCCCCCATCATGCCGTAATTAAGAACGAAGAATGACGAAAGCAGTTTGGCCGCAAGTGCTATCAACCCGTAGCATACAATCAGTGTCTTCTGGAGCCTTATTACTGTGATTACTGTACTGAAATATGTTGCATATGCCAGTGCACCGCCACCCAGCATTACCACACACAGTTCCAATTTGTATGGGCTCAGGTCAACTCCGAAAATGAACGCCAGAACCGGAATGCCTATGGTGGCCGCAATGGCCAGTCCCAATACAG
The DNA here is from genome assembly GCA_030535275.1 of Bacillota bacterium. Taxonomy (GTDB): domain Bacteria; phylum Bacillota; class Clostridia; order Peptostreptococcales; family Anaerovoracaceae; genus Lentihominibacter. Next base: position 4,377 of record JAUNIQ010000061.1, read on the forward strand.
TAAGTCCGGCTATTACAAGAATCTGCTTTCTTATATGCTTTGACAGCTTTTTAATGCTTTCCTCAGTGCGGGCAATCCACAGCTCCGCATAGGTAGTCAGAATCGGATTGAATATGAAATTCGCAATGAGCATGACAGCGAATGCCGGCATGAATATCATGTTGTACAGCGCCTGGATTTCTTCTGTCAGATATGCGTCGATTGCATACTTTGGAGCATTACTGATGTACATGTTCAGGAAGAGACTTGCGAAAAGAGGAAATCCTTCTATTGCAAGGCCCTTGATCTTTGTCATGTTGAATGACGGCTTGTATGTACAGTAATTTCTTCCTGCATTAACCGATGTGAGCAGCAGCCCGATTATGGATGCCACCATGAAGGCAGCTGTTGACAGCAGCAGGTTGTGTGTCAGAATCAGCAGCACTGCATAGGCTACCATTTCAAACATGTATCTGACTGAGGATGACTTTGTTGCCACATCCAGTCTGCCCTTCTGCTGCATGCATCCGTGATAAACGTCCGAGTAAGCCTGGCAGACCTTCACGATACAGATCATGAAAACGACCAGAGCCTTTTCCATGTTGTAGTTCGTAAAGCACATTCCATATATGCAGTATATGAAGCTTACGAAAATCATCAGCGTACAGGTGAGAATTCTCATTCCATGATACTCGCTGAATGTATACTTCTCATCCAGATCAGATGACTGAAAACGTCTGAGACCATAAAGACCAACATAAAGCATTAGCGTCGCAATCGCAAAGGCAATAGAAAATACACCGGCGTCATACACCCCGTTGGTTCTTGTCATGACAAGAAGAATAACCGGATTCTGAAGCGCCGATATAATAGCATTAAGCGCATTCCATGTATATGAACTGCGCTTAACATTATTTGTTTTTTCAAGTAGCCTTACTATTGCTTTCATGTTTTAACTGTTTCTTTTATCTGTAGAACTCTCTGACTTTTTCGCAAATATAGTCGATATTATCCTGTTCCAGGCCGTAGTACATTGGAAGTCTTACGAGGCAGCTTGCTACTCTGTTAGTCACTTCGTCACTGCCGTGGAATCTTCCGTATTTCAGACCTGCCGGTGCTGAATGCAGCGGCACATAATGGAACACCGTAAGAATATCATTCTTCTTCATGTGTTCTATGAAGGCAGTCCTCTCTTTAATGCTTCCTGTTACCATATAAAACATGTGAGCATTGTGAACGCAGTGTTCCGGTATTACCGGAAGCTCAACTTTGCCCGCTTCCTGCAAAGGCAGGAGCTGCTCTCTGTATGAATTCCAGCTTGCGAGCCTGTTGTTGTTTATCGTGTCTGCCTCTTCCAGCTGAGCATAGAGATAAGCCGCATTCATGTCACTTGGCAGATAGGATGAACCCATGCTGACCCATGAATACTTGTCAACCTGGCCGCGCAGGAATTTACTTCTGTCAGTTCCCTTCTCTCTGATTATCTCTGCTTCTTCTGCTTTTGCTCTGTCCTTAATCAGAATTGCGCCGCCTTCACCCATGCTGTAATTCTTTGTTTCATGGAAGCTGAGGCAGCCGTAGTCTCCAATTGAACCGAGAGCCCTGCCTTTGTATGAAGACATTACGCCCTGTGCGGCATCTTCTACTACGGTAAGATTATGGCGCTTCGCAATGTCCATGATTGTGTCCATTTCGCAGCCCACTCCAGCGTAGTGAACGGGAGCAATCACCTTGGTTTTATCTGTTATTGCCTCTTCAATCAGACTCTCGTCAATATTCTTGGTGTCAGGCCTGATATCCACAAATACCAGCTTCGCGCCACGCATTACAAATGCATTGGCAGTTGAAACAAAGGTAAATGACGGCAGGATCACCTCATCACCGGGCTGTATGTCAGCAAGAATTGCCGCCAGCTCCAGGGCCTGTGTGCATGATGTTGTCAGCAGTGCCTGAGTTGTGCCGGTCTTGTCAATAATCCACTGGTTGCATTTCTTTGTAAAGGGGCCGTCACCGCAGATTTTATGACCTGCGATTGCCTCCTTCATGTATTCTGTTTCTTTTCCCATGTAGGGAGGAACGTTAAAACTAATCATTAATTACTGTCCTTATTTATCATCTTTCGGAAGATTGCATACGAAGCAACGCATCTTTCCGTTCTTGTCAGGTGGAATTTCGTCAACCCACTCGAATTTCAGCTTGTATTCGTCAGGGCCGTAAAGCTTGAATATCTTTTCTGTAAGATACTCTTCAACGCTTTCCTTTGTTGCCGTTTTGTTCATCGGATCCTTTACCATCAGGATTCTCAGTTCGTCAATCTTGTCCTGAATGTATCTGAACTGTGCTACGCCATTACTGCCGTGGAAGATCTTGTACAGCTCTGCCGCTGAGGTTTCCGCTCCGTCAGCATGTCTTACCAGGTCGTTCATTCTTCCCTTGATGGTCTTGATGTAGCGAACGCCGTCTCTCATTTCCGATGTTGCCGTATCGCCGATTTCATAGTTGATAATCGGGAAGTCCTTCTTGTAGAGCGTTGTGCCTATCAGACGACCTTCGTCTGAAAGATTGCCATCGTCATCTACTACATTCAGCACATGGGTGTCGTTATATACATAGAAGGCGTCGCTTCCCGGAAGCTTAACAGCACAGTTGCCCGTTTCATTGCAGCCGTATGCATCAAAGAGTCCCGGGCCGAAGGTTTCAATTAAGAGCTTTCTTGTAATTTCATCAACCGCTTCACTAACCGGTGTATATGCGTGCGGATGCCATATTTCCATTCCATGGTTTCTGGCATAAACAGCCATTCTTACCAGTACGTTCTTTCTGAAGCAGATTGTATCCGGCTTATATTCATTTACCAGTTCTATCAGATCTCTCATGCCTTCACCAACATAGAGATGTTCAGGCACGATCTTTCTTCTCATGAGACCCAGTTTCTGAATCCATGAGTCTCCCTTGTTCGGATCGACCTTCTGATGTGTTGTCAGGAATGTCAGCATGGTTCCTCTGAGAGGCTTGTGTCCTGCGAACATGAGAACTCTGATCCAGCTCGCATTCATGCAGGCCGTCTCTCTCTGAGAAAGCAGGAATTTCAGAGGCACTCCGGATGATCCGCTTGTAGCGTATACCTGGCACTTTTCCAGAAGACTCGGGTCCTCGTCAATAAGTCCCTGCATCCATTCTCTCATGTCGGTTCTCGTCATGATAGGGAACTTTGCCAGGTCCTCAGCACTGTGAAAATCATCCGGTGTCAGACCATTGGCGTCAAACTGCTTCCTGTAGTAAGGAATCTTGTATGCTGCCTTCATGGTCTTGTGAACCTTCTTGTTCTGCTTTTGCTTAATTGCCTTGTTGTCTGTCGGCACCTTCTTATCCAGCTTCAGCAGATAATAAAGTGTCATTACATTTTTGAATTCTTTCTTGATGAAGCCCATCTTATCTCCTTTTATACTTTTGCCAGCGTCTCTCTCAGTTTATCTGCACTGGCCTTAAGTCTTTCAATCTCCGCTTCAGTCCAGTGTTCCTTAAGTCTGTGTTCAACTCCATTAACGCCCACTATTGAAGGCAGGCTTATTGCTACATTTTCAATGCCGTATTCACCTTCCAGAGGTGATGTTACCGGTGCTACGGTAAGCCTCTGATTGAGAACCGCATCAGCCAGCGAGCATACGCATGTGGCAATTCCGTAGTGGGTCTTGCCCTTTGCCTTGATGATTGTGGCTCCCATGTTGAGAACCTGGTCATATATTTCATTCTTCTGCTTTTCGCCCCATTCAAGGCCGACGTTTTCGCAGTATTCATCCATTGGAACTCCGGCAATTGACAGTCTGCTCCATACCGGGAACTGCGTTGTTCCGTGTTCTCCGACTATATTGCACTTGATTACTTCTGTATTCAGATCTGTGTAGTCCGCAATTGCCCTGATAAGTCTCGATGTGTCCAGCACGCAACCGGTTCCGAAAACCTTGCCGTTTGGAAGTCCCATCCACTCTGAACACTTGTATGTGAGAACATCAACAGGATTGGATACCACCATGATTGCTCCATGTGTGTAGTACTTCTTTATTTCGTCGACTACATTCTTCATGGTAATGATATTGTCTTCAATCATGTCCAGACGATCTTCGCCTACTCTTCTGTTTCGTCCTGCAGTGATTATTATCAGGTCGCAGTTCTTGCAATCGCTGTAATCTCCTGCGCGCACTGCAGAGGTGCCCATATAGGCAATGCCGTGCTGAATGTCCAGTGCTTCTCCCTTGGCCTTCTCCTGGTCAATGTCCACCAGCACAATCTCACTTGCAAGATCTCTGATTGTAAGTGCGTAAGCAATGGATGCGCCTACAAAACCTGCTCCTATGATTGCTACTTTTCTGTTGTCAATTGCTGCATAAAGTTTATTCGCCATCTGTACTATCTTCTTTCTTTTTGTTGTTCTTCT
>JAUNIQ010000061.1:8800-10469 GCA_030535275.1 Bacillota bacterium
ACCGGATACATGGTGTCATGTATTGCCTTCTTACATTCATCTACAGACTCCTGGCTAGGGAATACGCAGGAGAGCTCCTGATTACCCATGCTGAAGCACGGTGCAGCTCCTGTGCCGCCGACAACATTGGCTGTCTTAACCGTCCAGCCGTGTTTCATGTCCTTAAGAGTCAGCTTTGCAAGCTTCTTCAGATCCTTGTCAGTCATGTCTGTATACATTTCGTCTTCAACGGCATTAAGTATTTTCGTATACTTTGTCATGATGACCTTGCTGCTGGTAACCTTCTTTATTATCGCCTCGAGAACAATCTGCTGATTCTTGTTTCTCTGCATGTCACCTTCCATAAATGACTTTCTCTCTCTGGCAAAATACAGAGCCTTCCAGCCACCGACATGGTTCCAGCCTTCAACATAATGATAGTCCTTTAAGGCTGACTTGAATGTGTAGTCAGAGTAAATATCTATACCGTCAATTGCCTCAACCAGGTCAACCAGCATTGAGAAGTTAACGGTTATTGAATAGTTGATTTCAATGCCCAGGAAGTCCTCTATGGTCTGACGCGTCTCATCTTCGCCGTATATTCCCGTATGAGTAAGCTTGTCCTTTGCCCCATAGGTGTGAAGTGGAATATAACTGTCTCTAGGAATGGAAGTGAGCAGTATTTCCTTGGTCTTAGGATTTACGGTCATTACCATGTTAACGTCACTTAAACCGTTCTTTTCCTTCAGCTCACCCCAGACGTCCTTACCGGAAATGAGAACGTTGAATGAGTCTTCCGAAACATCAACCGCCTTAACACTGTCGTTGCTTCTCTTCTTAACTTTTATCTTGTATATTACCTGAGTATTATCCTTGAAGCCCGGTATCTGCTTCTTGAGAACCCTGTAATCTTCCTTTGTAACAAGAGCAATTTCGTCGTGAACGTCGCCTTCTTCTCCAACAAGCTTATGACCTATGGAAATGATATCGGCATCCTCGCTGTAGGAAACGTCTGCCTTTGTAACAAGTCGCTCCTTGGCCTCGTTCAGCTGCTTGGAGTCTCTTATCGGAACGTATATGCTTTCTCCTTCAACGCTTTCAATGGTGTTATGCGTTCCGTCTACCGTTGTAATAACATCATAAACCTGCCATGTGGCGCGTGCCTTACTGATTTTCTGAAGTGTGTCGTAAGTGCTGTAGACGTAACTGTCTCCGATGGTCAGAACGTTAAGAATCAGGAAAATCAGAACAAGTGCCCCGATTCTTCTGGTTCCGTGCTTCGATCTGCTGTTTGCCAGATATACGATGATAATGTCCAGTACCAGAATGAAGGCCAGCATTGCCAGCAGATACTTGAACGGCAGCACATCGAGTGCCAGCACCAGCATCAGGAACAGTACTTCTGCAAAACCAGCAATGATAAATGCAACGCACATGCCCGTTGATTTCGGTACTATTGAAAATCTTCTATTGTCTTTTTCTCTTTTGTCCATTGCCTGTATTATTCGTCTCCCGTATCATTAAGTGCGGCCTTTAATCTGGCCTTAACCTTTTCTACTGATTTCTCTCTCGGAATGGATACCAGCAGGTCTCTGTCCATTCCCATTGTATATGTACCCTTCATTGTCAGGTCTCCCTGAATTGACTGGGTTTCCATCTTCCACTTGCTCATGTCATTGAGCTGCATTCT
>JAUNIQ010000062.1 GCA_030535275.1 Bacillota bacterium
CCAGGCCAGCCAGGCCACCCCAATCCCTTGCAGTGGAACAGGCGGCATCTTTAAGATGGGCGAATGCATCATCGGCCCATTCTCCGAAGCAATAAAAAAACACGGCATGGAATATGCCGAGCCTTTAATGGAGCCGGATCTTGGTGCCGTGCTGCTGGCAATCAGGGGCGAAGCAAAATAGCAATCAGAAACGACAAATAAAAAAGCGCCGCCAAAGGCGGCGCTACAATATCACTCATCACGATGCAGGTCATCCCCCAGGGAGCGGCCTGCATTTTCTGCTTTTGCAGGGGCGAGAATCATGCCCACAACGCCGGCGAGGATGATGCCGCCGCAGAGGTAGTGATACCACATGAGTGGTTCGCCGAGAATCAGCGCACCTGCCACAATAGAAATCAAAGTGGATGCGCTGTTAAATACTGTTGACTGGATGATCTCCATGTGAGCCAGCATGTATGCCATGAACTGGGCCGACAGCAGAATGCAGAAGATTCCAAGGAAGCTTACCCAGATAATAAAACTCGGGTGGCGCAGAGGCTCAATGAGGAATTCGAGGCTGCCGCGAATAAGAGCGCGAACAACCGAAGCTCCTATGAATATGAATGAGCCGCCAACGGCAATTGCCATGGTGATTTCAATTGGCTGGAATACGCCGCGCACATATCTGGCCGATACATTCTGGCAGGCCATGAATATGCTGCTGATTGTCATGATAACGAGACCTGTAACGTTCAGCTCAATGCTTGCCGCATTCAGGATAATCAGTACGATCAGTGCCGATACTGTCAGCACCACGAAGAATATCTGCAGGCGTGTGGACTTTTCTCCCAGCACAAGCCTGCCTATTATCTTTGCGAAAATCGGAACCATTGCGTAAACGATGGCACCTTCAATTGAGGTGGCAAAGAACATTGCAAGAATCTGGAATATCATGAACAGAATGTAGAATGCCGCCGTCTGATAGAGCTTGATCTTCGGGCGTCTCGGCTCAGCCTTCGGCATTAGTCCCATTGGCTTTATAACCGCAACCCACACAAGCACGCCAATGAGCGCCGCCACATAACGGTAAGATAAAATCGTCAGTGTGTCAGCGTATGGCACGCACTGCTTGATTCCGAAAAATGAAAATCCGATTGACAGCGTAAATGCTGCCGCAACTCCGTATACTTTCCAGGCCGGAGCTCCGCCCAATTCCTTAGCCATTAGAATACTCCTGTGATAAAAATCTCCAGGCCGATAAATATTAGAATGCAACCTCCAAGTATGCCTGCCTTATTCGACAGTCTGGTTCCAACCTTGCGGCCAATGTGCAGTCCGCCAAGGCTGATGAAATATGTTACAACGGCAATGATCAGCGCACAAACCAGCGCCTGCAGCCAGCCATAGTCCGATATGGCGAAGCCAACTGACAGAGCATCAATGGCAGTAGCCACGCCCTGAACCATGAGAGCACCGAAGGTGACAACCGTCGGGTTCACCTCTTCACCCTGTCTTCCTTTCCGAATATTTACAATGCTCTCGATGAGCATCTTGCCGCCAATATAGAGAAGCAAAACCAAGGCTATCCATGGAATGAATTTCTCGAATGCCCTGAAGTGCTCCACGATAGTGTGAACGCAAACCCAGCCCAGCATAGGCATGAAAGCCTGAAAGAATCCAAATGTACCTGCGATCAGATTCATTTTGCTTTGCTTCATTTCGGGCTCGGCAAGACCGTTTGCGAGGGAAACGCTGAAGGCGTCCATGGCCAGGCCAACGCCCAGCAGGATGCTGTTAAAGAAAAACACAAAACTCCAGCTCATTACAGTTTGCCCTCTTTTTCTGCCTCGTCGAAGGCGTCCTCTATTTCAACCTTCTGTTCCATTCTGGCTGCCGCATCCTTCTCCACTTCTTCGCCACGTTTCTCAGCACGCTTTGTTACGATAACCGAAACGATAATGCTGGCAATGAGCAGCACCAGAATAACAGCAATAGAAATCAGGTTGTGAATATGAATATCGAAAATATCCAGGAGCATTTTCACGCCCGTGAATATCAGAATTACAGCAACGCCGTATCTTACATACTGGAACTTTTCATGCATGTGCTCCAGCACGAAGAAAAGCTGTCTCAGTCCCATGATTGCAAACATGTTTGATGTGTATACGATGAACATGTCTCGAGTCATGGATATTACAGCCGGAACCGAGTCTATTGCGAAAATGATATCCGAGAAGATAAGTAAAACCATTACCACGGCAAGCGGAGTAAACAGCTTCTTTGCTTTCTTGGATACCAGGCTGTTCTTGTCATAGTTAGTCCCGTCATTATTTACAACAAAATGTTCGCCGACAAAGTCCTCGCTCATAGGCATGAACTTGGCGATCATTCTGTAGAGTATGCCGTCGCGCGGATCGTCATCTTCGTCCTCAGGCTTGAACATCTTGGCGCCGCTGAAAACGAGCAGTGCGCCGAATACCCAGAGCAGCCACTCGAATCTGTTAATCAGAGTTACGCCCAGGAAAATGAAGACGAATCTCAACACGATGGTTCCCGCAATACCGTAGTTCAGCACCTTGTGCTGAGCGTGCTCGGAAATGCCGAAGCTTATAAATATGAGCAGGAAGACAAAGAGATTGTCCACACTAAGAGAAAGCTCAATAAGATAACCGCTGGCGAAGTCAATAGCCTGTGATGCACCCTGCCAGAAATAAATTACTACACCAAAAACTGCGGCCATGAGAATCCAGAAATACAGCCATTTGTACTGCCAGATTTCAGCCCAGAGTTTCTTGTCTTTTTCACTTGTCTTGTCTTTGCCTGTCTCCATAAAGTCCGTTAAAAACTCCCTTATAAAAAAATATAGACCTACCCGCACACTGCGGATAAGTCTCATCATTTAAGATCATGCCAGGACCGCCAGGTCCGAGGTTGTTGACATCATCACGCAGGAACGCCTCCTCAAAGCTTAGCGTTTCCGCGCTGACTACTCCCCTATTCGTTACGAATATTAAACCACCTTTTGCCACTTTTTTCAAGTTTTTTTGTGGTGCGTTAATCCTCCAAAGTGGTACAATTAATGTACAGGGAGGAGCCATTCATGCTCAACGAAAACAACAGAATGTTTACTATTTACATGGCACGTCTGGTCGCAAGAATACTGATTTTTCTTGCCGCTGTTGCCATGTATATTTTTAAAAAGGAATGGTTCACGATTATCATCAGCGAAAAGTTCTTCCTGAACTTCACCCCGCTTCACATTCTCTGGATAATCCTCATGCTCGGCATGATAATCCACCTGCTCCCAAGATTTCGAATCACAATGAGCGGCCTCAAGAGCCGCCCGTACACATACAAGGAACCGGAGGAAGGTTACGACAAGCTGCAGCTCCTGGAATACGTTCAGCAGATGAACATCAGGGCATGGCGAGTACTGCTCCTCTGGATCTGCTTCAACGCCATCTTCGGCATACTCTGCCTGGCCCACGTCATCGGCGCCGAAGAACTGGTAATGCTCACAATCTTCTATTTCACCTGCGACATCATCTGCATGATGCTCTTCTGCCCATTCCAGAAATACATGATGGGCAATCGCTGCTGCGTCAACTGCAGAATTTTCGACTGGGGCCACATGATGATGTACACTCCGATGCTCTTCATCCCGAGCTTCTTCAGCTGGAGCCTGCTCTTCACATCGCTGGTCGTTGCCATCAGATGGGAGCTGACTTACTCGCATCATCCGGAACGTTTCTGGCGAGGTTCCAACGCCACAATAAGATGTGAGAACTGCAAAGACAGGACATGCCGCATTAAGAAGCCTCTCATTTCCGGTCTGGATAAAGTTGTATCTGCAATGCCTGCACCGGCAAACAAAATCGCTGCCAGCGCCGAAGAGCTTGACAGCGAATTTGAAGAATAAACAATTTTGTCGCAGTGAATCAATCTATTAAAAATCTCCCGCATCCATAGGATCTACGTGAACATTTCCATCTTCTGTTTTCTGCAGCTGGAGTGTCCAGTACTGGCTTGAAGTGAACTGCCATACTTCATCATCCTTGCAGCATACTGTTGAACCGCCGAAGAGGTCGTCGTATCCGTACCACTTGCTGCCTGTTGCATAGCTCAAATAGTAGTCTCCCGTTCCCATGTAAGTCGTAACATCTGAATTAGGCGCAACAAAGAATGAGATCATCAGCTTTCCGTCCTTGTCCTTGAACTTGATTACATAGGCATCATCGTTAGGATTCGTTACCTTGATGTAGGTCGGTCTGCTGCCGAAATTGTTTTCGAAAATCTTGCCGTTTTCAGGCATGTCTTCTTCGACATATGCCGGGTAAACTCTAATGGCGCCCTTGTAAATGGCGTCGTCTTTCTGTGTGTATTCACAGCCGTCTATCTGCACACTTCCGGCTTCAATAACAGCATCGTTTCCTTCGTCATTCTTGTATTTGCACTGGTAGAAAAGATCGCCGCCGCCTTCCATGTATTCGGCAATGAATTCACCTGTCTTGCTCTTGTCAGGCGTCGTCAGCACCGCGTCATATTTATCACCGCTGTCGTTGATGGTCAGGCTGTCAACCTCGAAGCCGCCATCCATGAAGTGAGCTACGATTTCTTCGTTCTGTTCTGCATAGGGATCGCCGCAGCCTGTCAGGCACACCACCGAAAATGCCATCACAAAGGCAAGCGCCAGTCCAATAATTAACCTTGTCTTCTTCATTGTCATTCCTCCTCAAAATAAGATCCAAACCTACCTGGTCTTAACTGATTTCCTGGTCGACCAGACTGGTTAAATTTATTATACCCTATAATTTATAAAATGTATTGCAATTATGGAGCAATGGGAGTATTATCATTGTACCAAATTAAACTTATGTTAATTTTGATACAAAAGGGGTTATCATGATTTACGGGTATTGCAGAACAGATACAAAACAGCAGTCTGTCGACAGACAGATAAAGAGCATTCTCAACGCTCATCCAAAGGCAAGCATCGCCGTGGACTGGAACCAGCTCATGAAAGAAGCAAAGCCGGGAGACGCCATCGTCTTCGCTTCGATATCAGCCATGAGCAGCAGCGCAGAAGAATGCTTCACAATCTACAAACAGCTCTATGACAAGAGCATTAAGCTGGAGTTCCTGAAAGAGCCTCACCTTAACACCGAAACCTACAGACAGGCCCTCCCGCAATCCGCAGCGAATGCCTTCGTAATGAAGCTGGCAGAGAAGCAGATTGCCCTGGCATTTGAGCTGTCCGAGAAGGAAGTTCAGATCAGGAGAGAGCGCAGCATCGAAGGAATTGAGACTGCGAAAAAAAACGGCAAACGTATTGGACGTGAGGCCGGTGCGAAAGTGGAAACCAAGAAAGCCAAGAGCTGCAAACGCAGGATGCTCAGGGAAAGCAAATCCTTCGCAGGAGATCTGGATGATGAAGTTCTCCGCGCCAAGCTTGGCATTTCCCGCAACACTTATTACAAGTATAAAAGAGAATTAAAAGAAGACCTGGGGGATTTCAGTTAACCCCAGGTCTTTTTCTTGTTGCTTATTTGCGATCAATTGCCGCCATAAACATAGCGTAATAATCATCCTCATTCTCCAGCATCGGCGAATTCTCACCGCCACCATTAGTTGCCCGCCTCATGCCGGCATAAGCCTCCTCCCCGGCATAAACAAGATCCATTGCATTGATATCAAAACCCAGCTCCCTGCACGCCGCACAAAAACAAGCCAGTGGATTTTCATCATCCCTAGTGGCAAGGAGTTCGATTCGTATTGACTCGTCGTGGATGGCGAGGTATTGGAGATTATTTAATTCATCGAGGACTGTCACTTTTTTCCTCCTCTAACAATGATGCATTAATACCTATATTATGACACATTAATATTACCCCTTTTCATTTTTATAACTCATCATACTTCCTGCTGCTTCCCTTTGCCTTCTCAACAGGATACTTCTCCGCATTCTGTTCTATCTTGGCAAGGAGTATGTCTTCTGGATCTACATCCAGCTCGTCGGCCAGCATGATACAGTAGCTGAGCACATCTGCCAGTTCTTCGCTAACCTTACTCTTATCAAATTTACCGCTCCATTGGAAACACTCCAGCAATTCCCCTGCTTCAATTGCTATTGATTTGGCCAGATTCTCCGGGGTGTGGAACTGTTCCCAGTCGCGCTCTTTGTTAAACTCTCTGAGCTTATCTCTTACTTCCTTCATCATTTCAACCCAAGCAGACTTCTCATGTAATTGGCATACATGGTAGTTATCTCAGCTCCCGGGCCTCTCATTTCTTTGGCGCGGCTGATGGTCAGTGCGCTCTTGGCGATGCCTCCGATTGGGCTTCTTGTCGGGATTGCTGACAAGGCCAGGCGCTGCAGGCCTGATATGTTGTCAGCGATGCTGAAGATGATCTTTCCTTTGCGTGGATATGCGATTACGCAGCAGTTCGGTGTTGCCGGCAAACAGATGTATTCCTCGATTGAGGCAGGCTGCGGTTTACCTTTAACGAACTCGCAGAACTCTTCTTTGTCCCAGTGTTCTTCCATGAATTTCTCCAGGTCCTCCAGAGTCCAGTCGAAATCCACCTTGATTACTTCTCTACCTTTCATTCATCTGCCTCCTTATCTCCTCTTTCAGTTCTTAATCAATTTATCATTTTCAGCACTCTATTAATTCTTCATAGCACTTTGTTGCATAGTTATCTGTCATGCCTGCCAGGAAATCTATGGCCGCCTGCTTGTACTGGGCTTCGTCGCTCAGATCGCCGTAGATGCGTCTGTTCTGAATGCCCTCGTCAGTGTAGCGATGCAGGAATTCTCCGAAATCGTCTATATACGATTTGGCCGGAGGCCTTGCGGCGTCTGCCTTTGCACCTTCCAGCAGGTATTCGCGGGCTTCCATGAGGCTGTCATAAAGCTCGGTCAGCACCTTCTCGGCATAGCGTCTGAAAGGTTCCAGGCGCGGGTTCAGATATATGTTCTCGTAGTTGAATGCCTTGATTCGGTTCATCTGCTCGGACATTTCCGGGCTGAGCACCAGGCCCGCTTCAGGGCTGCTCGACTTGCAGAGGTCAATGATCATGCTGTGCATGATGACCGTGGTGTTTATCTTCTGCTCGCCGATGTATCCCAGGCGTGTGGCATCTTCAATATCTCTTCCCAGGTAGGCAATCTTGTCCGCCAGTTTAACGACGCAGCCTTCCCATGTTGCCGCTTCATATTTGCCTGCTTCATTAAACTCGCTCAAGTCGAACAATTCCTCGCGAGGTCTCAGGCAGTTCTTGTCCAACTCGCCGCAGTGGGAAATGACTCCATCTCTTACGGCGTAGGTCAGGTTCAGATTCTGCAGTCTGCGCTCGCCGTCCTCCAGCAGTTCAACATCGTCGATGAATCTGAGTCCGTTCTGTTCATGCCAGAAGTTTTTGCCCAGCTCTCTCTGGCTGATTCTGCTGAGTATGCTCTCTCCTTCGTGTCCGAACGGAGCATGGCCCAGGTCGTGAGCGATGGCGATTGCCTTGGTCAGTTCTTCATTAAGTCCGAGAGCGATTGCTATGGTGCTGCTCACTGAGTCCACATGATACACGTGCTCCATGCGCGTGCAGATGTGGTCGTTACCGGCACCGTTAAAGAAAACCTGTGACTTGTGCTTCAGCCTTCTGAAGGCAAGTGAATGGAGCACCCTGGTGTAGTCACGGGCGAATTCGCTTCGGATTTCATCTTCTCTTTTGTAGATCGGCTGCTGTCTTTCGATGAGCTTTTCCCAGTTGAGATTGCCCGGGCGGGCAGCCTGTGCTTCAAACTTTTTCATGCTTAATTATATCACATTAGCATTTCCGCCAGCCAGAAAGCTGGCCAGATTCTCTGCTGCAATTCTTGCTACTTCTTCTCTTGTTTCCTTCGGTGCAAAGGCCATGTGCGGCGTAATCAGGCAGTTCTCAAGTTCCAGTAACGGGCAGTCATCTTCAGGCGGTTCCTTAGCTAGAACGTCCAGCCCTGCTGCCCTAATTTTTCCCGAACGCAAGGCCTCCGCCAAAGCATTTTCTTCCACCAGTCCGCCACGCGCCGTATTGATAAAAATGGCGCCGTCTTTCATTCGGCTGATGAAATCCCCGTCAACCATTCCGCGGGTTTCATCGTTCAGGGGACAGTGAAGTGAGACTACATCGGATGCGATTGCCGCCTCAGGGTCACGGCTGTAAATGTTCACCTTCATGCCGAGAGCCTGAGCTATCTCAGCAACCTTTTTGCCGATGTTTCCATAGCCGACAATGCCCATTGTTTTACCGGCGAGGAGCGTCGGTATTTCGCCTATCTCCGAAGGCGTATGACCGACCAGATTCGTGAGCTTCAAGAGCAGGGCTATGGTATGCTGTGCCACTGCATCTGTGGAATAGGCAGGCACATTTGTAACCCGGATGTTTCTTGCCTTTGCATAATCTATGTCCACGTTGTTGTAGCCTGTAGCCACGCAGCCGATGTATCTGAGCTTCGGGCAGGCGTCCATGAAGCTGCTGTCCAGTTTGCAGGAGTCTATCAGGACGGCTTCCGCGTCGGCGCAGCGTTCGATCGCCTCCTCGGGCGTCGAGTCGTAGTAGGCTTCAAGCTCGCATATGTTTGTGAAGGGTTCCCAGCTGAGGTCGCCCATGTTTATGTCTTTGTAATCGAGGAAAACTGCCTTCATCTGATTCTTCTCCTAGAATATATCCCCGAGAATTTCCTTCTCTGCGAAGAATACTGTTGATCCGCCTGTGTGCAGGAAAAGCACATCTGCACCCTGCGGGATGCGCCCTTCTCGAACATCAGCAATAAGTCCTGCGAAGGCCTTGCCTGTGTAAACAGGGTCAACCAGAATTCCTTCTATTCTTGCCAGCATTTTGATTGCTTCGCTGCCTTCTTCGCTCGGCACTTCGTAGGCCTCGCCGGCGTGGCTTACATCTACAATGAAGTCATCTGTATCTGCAAGCGATTCTACGCCAATGAGAGCCAGCGCACCGTTTGCCAGACTCTTTCCATTCTCAACATAGCCTCTTGTATCATCCATAGGGATGGTCAGCATAGAATGAACTTCCACGTCCATTCCAAGGAGCTTCTTTCCTGCAACTATTCCGCCCATGGTTCCGCCGGAGCCTGTCGCGTGGTAGAGGTATTTAGGCTTGAAGTCGGTGCCCTCCCCGGCAAGCTGTGTCAGCTGTTCCTGCAGTTCAACCATGGCGTTGATGTAGCCCAGACTGCCGTACTCATTGGCACCTCCCATCGGGATATCGTAGCAGACGTGGCCTTCGTCGTTCAGCCTGCGGCAGTGCTCTGCACCCATCTCAAATGATCTGTATTCTGCCTGCTCAAAGGTCTCGCCTTCTTCAGGATAAATGACGTGGAGCTCAGCCCCGTAGATTTTATCCAGGAGCATGTTGCCCTTCAGGTCGTCCATGTCAGGTGTAACCATTGCAGCAAGATATGCAATCGGCTTGATGCCGTTCTTGGCTGCGGACCACACCGTCTGCATGACGTGGTTGGATTGAGTTGCCCCATATGTAATCACATATTCAGCACCAATTTCCTTCGCGTGTCCCATGAAGAATTCCAGCTTTCTGGTCTTGTTTCCTCCGAAGAGATTGCTGCCGGTGAAGTCATCTCTCTTGATCCAGAGATTCACGCCCAGCTCTTCCGAAATTCTGTCCAGTCTGTGGAGCGGAGTCGGGAAAAATCCCAGCTGTGTGCGAGGAATTTTTGCTATTAGTTTTGCTGCTTCTGATGCTGTATATTTCATGGTTTTTCTCCTTGTCTTTTTCTTAATTATAACATAAAAACAGCGAAGCTTTACCGGCTCCGCTGTCCTGATTTTGCATTATTACTGCTCGATTCCGTTCCACTCAGCGGCGTCTCTGCCCATACTCCTGGTGAAGTATTTCTTAAACTTCTTCATCGTTATTTCTACGTTCTTCTTCCAGCTCATCGAACATTTCCTGAACGCTTGGCGCGTTCTTGGTTAGCTTTTTTATGCTCAGATCCTCGGCCTTGTTGTTGGCAAGGCGCAGATTGTTGAGGGACCTTAAGAGGTTGTCCTTAGTCTTCTGCAGATGATCTATCGTCTTGTCTATTTCTTCTATTGCGGTATTAAACTGCTTTCCTGCCAGTTCATAATTTCTTCCGAACTGCTCCTTAAAGTTATTCATTTCCTCCTCAAAGTTTCGAATGTCAACCTGCTGATTTCTTACAACGGCAAGCTCTCTCTGATACTTCAGCGAGTTAAGCGCAGCGTTTCTCAGGAGTGTAATAATAGGGATGAAAAACTGCGGTCTTACAACATACATTTTTTCATACTTGTAGGACACGTCCACTATACCCTGATTGTACAGCTCACTGTCCGATTCGAGAAGTGTAACAAGCACTGCATACTCGCAGTCTTTTTCCCTTCTGTCCTTATCCAGTTCCTTAAAGAAGTCCTCATTCTTGTGCTTG
>JAUNIQ010000172.1:0-639 GCA_030535275.1 Bacillota bacterium
TATGCATTCGTTTCGATCATTACTACAGCACTCTTATTCCAAACCGCCAGTATTTCTTCCAGCCCAGCACGGAACGTGAACATATGGTCAGTGGCGACGTGAGCAAGGTTTTTGATGCGCTGTTGAAAAAGTCTCATTTAGACAAGATTCCGGGGAAGAAATTTTCCACGCACGGTCTTCGTCACCTTTTTGCAGTACAAAACATTCGGAAATGCACGGAATGCGGAGAAGATTTCTACAACTGGATGCAGTACCTGTGCAAATACATGGGGCATAAACATATCCGCTATACATTGTATTATCTTCACATCACATCTCAACTTTTCCCGGTTTATCAGGATCAGTTGCGGGAGTTGACGAAAGGAATTGGTGTGGTTTATGCGGAAGAGTGAGAAGAAGCCAAGCCCCATGTTCTTCATTTACGTTAAGGACTTTTTTGACCATCTACGGAGTGATCTCATCAGTGAGAGAACAGTAGAGACATATTGCCAGTCGTTAAATGCTTTTCGCATCTACCTCTATGAAAAACATGCCAAGCGAGTCGATCAGATTACTGTGGATTTTGTGACTGAACAAATCGTTCGGGATTTTTTGAGCTATACGGCGGAAATAAACAGTGTCGGCACAAGGAACGTAAGA
>JAUNIQ010000172.1:649-1756 GCA_030535275.1 Bacillota bacterium
AAGCATATTTGAAGTATGCTGCTACTAGAGATATGGAGCTTATACCCTTGCAAATCAAGGTGTCCGCGATCAAGCACAAAAAAACTTATCCCAAGAGACACAACTGGCTTGATAGGACTGAGATTGATTTGCTCCTGGCTCAGCCCGCCCAAACAAAGATCGGTGTAAGAGATCGGTTTGTTATGCTCTTTCTTTTCTCTACAGGGACTCGTTTGGCTGAGATGCGAGCTGTTCAGCTCAAGGACATTATTACTGGTGGGAAGTATCCATACATCAGGGTGATCGGAAAAGGAAGCAAATCTCGAATAATCCCAATCCCAGATGACACCTTCATGGAAAACTATCACTATTACTGCAGGCTGTATCATCCGGCAATGAATCCAGAAAGCTTTCTTTTCTATCCGTCCGCTCGCGGATCGCTGGAAATGATGTCAGAAGATAACGTACAGCGGATTCTAAAAAAATATGGAGACATGGCTCGCGTTGAAAAGCCTACATTGCCAGCAATTCATCCTCACCTCATTCGGCATTCTTATGGAGCTCAGTTGTATCGTCAGGGGGTATCTCTCCCGGAGATTGCAAAGCTTTTAGGACATGAGGATATTTCAACCACTGAGATTTATGCGGAAACAGATCCAGAGATGGCAGCAGAGGCAATCTCAAAGATGCTCGGAACACAACCTGTGAGAAAATGGGACTCTCTCACAGAAGACGAAAAACTCAAAATACTTGGATTAAAGTAACTCAGAATTAGGCCGATACTTTCGTACAAAACATGGTGATTTCCATGTTTTTTTCGGATTTATCGGTCTTATATTTTATCTGGCATTAAAGATCTTAGGCCGAAATCGGCCTAACGTATTTGAAAGACATTGTGACAAGGTTTGATTTCGGCCCCTCACTCAAGCAGCGCGGACGCATGGTGATTGACATCATTGCCGATGGCATGAGAACCTCGGCAAAGCTTGGTGTTGTGGCGGCATGTCTTGCGGCGCTCATTGGAATTCCTCTGGGTGCGGTTGCGGCACTGCGCCGGAACAAGGTGATCGATAAGGTTATCATTGTCATTACATCGGAGTTCTTTTCCATGCCATCCTTCATCATGGG
>JAUNIQ010000063.1 GCA_030535275.1 Bacillota bacterium
CTCAATGGAAATTACATTCTTGTCTTCGTCAAACTCAACAACCCCGAATTCTCTGGCGTCCTTAACCGGGTAACCGAATACCGTAGCTCCGCTTTCTCTTGCCTTTGCTTCGTTGAGAATCTTTGTCAGATCCTGACCGTAGAACACATTGTCGCCAAGAACCAGACAAACGTTGTCATCCCCTATGAACTCTTCGCCCTGGATGAAAGCATCTGCCAGTCCTCTCGGCTTGTCCTGAACCTTGTAGCTGAATTCAACGCCAATCTTGTGGCCATCGCCCAGCAGGTTTCTGTAATCATCTATGTCTTCGGGTGTGGAAATAATCAGTATTTCGCGTATTCCCGCCAGCATCAGCACTGATATCGGATAATATACCAGCGGCTTATCATATATAGGCAGCAGCTGCTTGGATACTGCCTTGGTCATTGGATACAGTCGCGTACCCTTTCCTCCTGCAAGCACTATTCCTTTCATGAATCAGTTTTCCTCTCTTCTTTATTGGTTTATTTCAATGGTATTAACCTTGTATTTCTTCGCATTGTTCAGGCATGTCTCGCCGAAATTGCCGGTGGTCTCCGTTCCCTGATTCTTCTGAAAAGCCTTTACAGCCTTTTCAGTTGAAGCTCCGTATTTCCCGTCAATCTTTCCGTCGTAAAAGCCTGCCCAGTACAGGAATTCCTGGACTCTTTCTGCGTTTTCACCAGTATCTCCCCTGCTTACAGCTGCCGTACACTCTCCTGTTGGATGGTATATTGTGTACCTGCCAAGACTAGGGTTCTTTTTCTCTATTATTCCGTATGTCTTGAGCTTGAAATGGGCATTGGCTATATAGCCCGTACCTTCGTCATCCTCAATGTAAATCTGAATATGACCTCTTCTTAGCATAATATCTCCGGACTGTATTTCAGATGCACTGACCTTTTCAAACTTGCTTGAATGTGGAAGATATGAATAGTCCTCATCAAGTCCTCTCGGGAAGTTAGTATCATATCCCGATGCTCTCACACATGTTCCAACAAATACATCACATGAAGCACCCCATCTGCACTGCTTCATCCAGTGCATGTGTCTCGGGTAAACATCATCAATAGCTTCCTTGAAATACGATGTAGGATTTCCGCTCGGGTATTTGTAAACGGATTTTGCCGTTCCATAGGGCCAGGCAAGCTTCTTGGCCTGAGCAGCAATGGCATTGTCCATTTCCGGATATTCGCCTTCATAGCTGGCATCCGAATTGACTGTTACTGTAGCTGTTGTCGCACAGTAGTCATCTGTTTCCTCAGCAGTTACGGTTATTTCAGCCGTGCCTTCCTTTTTCAGCTTTACCTTGCCGTTTTCATTTACAGTTGCCACCTTCTTGTTATTAGATTCGTAGCTTATGTTTCCTTCGGCCTCGGCTGAAAGCTTGAATGTCTTGCTGGTAAAAGCACGACCGGTGTCACTTGTAACGGTCAGAGGCTGAACCTCCTTAGTCACTATGGTTGCGGAATCCTCGTCCGAAACAGCTTCCCTGTCTTTATCAACAGCTTCAACCTGAACGAAATAAGTCTTTCCCGTTTCAACATTGCCAACTGTAAAGTTTGCCTCTTTTGTGATTGTCTCCTCGATCTTGGTGTCGTCCTTATATACAGTGACAACATAAGCATCGCAGGCGGACTCATCCCAGCTTGCATTAATATTCAGATTTTCCTGAGACAATTCCAGCCCTGTAGCTCTGAATGTTACTCCTGTGTACGTCAGAACAAAGTTGATTCCGAACGCAATCAGGCATAACAAAAGTGCTGTTATAATTGCCTTTTTTATTGCCATTTCTTACTCCTGTTTCACCAAATCGAAAGCATTACATACCAAGTTAATTGTACTACATTCTGCTCTCATAAACAAGGGCTAGAGCCTTTTAGTTTGCGGACTTTCGGGACTTTTGCCACGTTACTCGTGTAAAGAAAAAAAGCCGAATTATTCGGCTTTTTTAGTGTATTTAGAATCCTCTGTAGATGAATGCGCTCGCATCATATCCCGGTCCGTAAACTCCCAGTGCAAGCACCATTGCGAAGCCTGCAAGCAGAATCAGCCATCTCAGTACCAGTGGCCGGTTCTCCAGTCTTTCCCGGAAGCCTTCAGTTCCATCACCGCCATTTTTCAGCATGTGCTTCTCTTCGCAAAGGCTTATGACAAACCATATGACGCAGCCGACCAGAAGAATCAGATAATCAATCTCCGTTATTCCCAGATTCAGCATGTTCTCCGCAAAAGGAGTTCCATTGCCTCCCCTGAATACAGAGGCAATCATGGATATTGCAACAGAGAAGGATGCTGCCTTTGGAAATGCTCTTCCGAAGGATACAACAACGAAAGTTCTGACAATCCCAAAGAGTTTCCAGCCCCTGCTCTTCCTGTTTATGTGCAGCTTCTCAAGCCACTTGACAAACAGCGGTTCAAGCAGTAATCCCATCACAATAATCGTGCCGTTATACAGACCATATGCAATGTACTTGAATTCAGCTCCATGCCATATTCCGATAGTAATGAATGTGGCGTACTGGGCTATTATAATCGGGAACAGCTGTCCCACATGATTCCCCAGAGTCTTTCTCAGATTTGTTCCAACACGTCCGAAAAACTTTGACATTGCCACCGGGTAGAAGATGTAATCTCTGCACCAGAAGCTGAGAGACATGTGCCACCTTCGCCAGAACTCTGACAGGCTGTCTGAAAAATACGGGCGGCAGAAGTTCAGTGATAAATCAATGCCCATGCATTTTGATACGCCCCGTGCTATGTCAATGCCCCCGCTGAAGTCAGCATAGATCTGAATCGTGTAGAAGACAAAGCCCATGAATGCTGTCAGACCCGAATAGTCAGTATAGTTATCAAAAATCTGACTGCATGGAATGGCTACCCTGTCTGCAATTATCAGCTTCTTGAAGAATCCCCAGAGAATGAGCTGGGCTCCGAAACTCAGGTTGTGATAATCGAATTTATGCCCCTCATAAAGCTGTGGTGCCAGCTGATTGTGTCTTGGAATCGGTCCCTGAATAATCTGCGAAAAAAAGGATGTGAACAGTGCAAATTTAGCTATGTTTGTATCCGCATCCATCTTGTTTCTGTAGAGATCGATAATGTACGCTGCAGACTGGAATGTATAGAATGATATTCCCAGTGGAATAAGCAGTGTGCCAGTATCAAACAGTCCCATGGCCTGCAGGTAGTATCTGAAGTATTTCAGAACAGCCAGTATGCCGAAGTTCAGAATCAGAATCAGCGCAACAATCTTGCGTTTTTTCTTCTGATTTGCGGCCTTGGCTTCCTTTCGCTCATCCCTTGACATTTCCTTCTTGTGGATTGCCATGTAATCATTATAACTGGTATTGTATTCGCCAATTTTCTTTCCTCCGAAGAATGTGATTACCGTAGTGAACAGGACGAACACAAAGGTCTTCGGACTCGAGATGAGATAGAAGGCATAGCTTGCCGTAAGCAAAACCAGCCATCTCCATTTAATGGGGATGGCATAGTAAACGCACACTGTTGCCAGTGCAAATATCAAGAAATAAAACGATGTAAACGCCATTTGTTCCGCTTAACTCCCGGCCTTATTCCTGTGCCTTAGTAATCAGTTCAACCATGGCGTCAACTGTGTTAAAGTTTTCCGGTTCGAGATCTTCAACTGAGATTTCGATATCGAATTCGTCATTAAACTTGCTTACAATTGTAACGATATCAAGTGATGACAGCAGTCTGTCATCTACCAGCTTTGTCTCATTTTCAAAATCAATGTCTTCTCTGATTTCAGTAAGAATATCCAGTACTGTTTCTTTCATTTTTGTCTTCCTTTTCTTGTTTTTATTAGTGTTTTGTAAGTACTATTTTCATGCCGTCTTCACTGAGCACGAAATTGCCTTTTTCAGTATAGAAGAGATCCGACTCCCATTCAAGTACTTCATCATGAAGGTGAATCCCGAAATCCTCTTCAGTCCAGGTTCCATGCAGTTTTTCGCCTGTAATGTCCCCGGTCCAGGTTCCATCATCATTAATTACAATCTCCAGGCTTCCATAGAGATATTCAGCCTTGTCCGATTCTCCCGTCCAGGTTCCGTAAAATTCTTCATTTGGAACATCGACCTTTACAACACCATCAGACTTCATTGTCTCCTGTGTCGCCTGAGTGTTGCTGCTGTCGTCTCCCTGTGCATCATCTGATGAGCCGCATGCTGCGAAAGCAAACAGCATAACGAATGTGGCTAAAATCGCAATCAGCTTTTTCATATCCTCATCTACCTCCTTTAATTAAACCACTTCTTGAATTTCTTCAATGAAGCTCCTCCGCTTACTTTTATTCTCTTGAGAGCAAATCTGTTCTGTGCTTTTGTTGCATAAGCATTTGAGCCATAGGTGAAGCCGATTTTATAATTACCGTTCTGCTCAAGCGAACTCAGAATTCTGCTTGTATAAGTTCCCCACGGATATGCAATTGCAGTATATCCGAAGGTTTCCTGCATTCTGTTGCAATCTTCATCAATCTGAGCCTGTGTAAACTTGTATATTGGCTTCTTTTTCTTGATTCTGTCATGCATTCTCCAGGTATGGCTCTGGAATTCCAGATTTGGATACTCATCCTTTATCTGCTCCATTTTGTCCTTTCCTATAGTCTTGAACTTGTAGCCGCGCGAGCAACTGGTATTTGTCTTGACGCCCGTCTTGTTTCCCTGCATGAATATGGTGGCCTTCTGGTTATTAGCCTTCAGGACCGGATAAGCATATTTTAATACAGAGTAGCATCCGTCATCAAAGGTGATTAGCGTTGATTTGTATGGCAGTTCAATTTCATTGTCATACCACTGAGCTATCTCGTCAGTGCTTATGGTTCTCCAGCCATTGTTCTTGAGCCAGTTCATCTGTGACCTGAAATCGCTGTCCTTAACGTAAAGGCTTCTGTATTTTCTGATCTTCTTGAATTTGTTTTTTGCGCAGAGGTGGTGATATGTCATGATTGGGATTCTGCTTGCAACTTTAACACTGTTTGCATTAGCAGAATAATCTCCATATATTTTTTCACCGCTCTCCTGATCTGTAACATATGCGCGAACCCTGTATATGTCAACAAATTGCTTGTCTCTTTCCGGATCTGTAAAGGTCAATTCGTCCTGAGCGCTTACATCCGCCATAAAGCCGAAATCATCTTCTGCCTTGCTCTGATGTGAGCGGTATACTTCGTATCCCTCAGCGCCACTTACTTCATTCCAGCTCAGGATTACATCTGTTCCGTCCCATGTAACATTCAGCCCATCAACCTGCCCCACTGCAGCAGGCTCTGCTGATTCTTCTTCTCCTTCAAGTTCAGACTTGGTGCTGTCCTGCTCCATGTCAGGATTTGCAAGCTCGCTGTTTTCAATGGCTTCAGTCTCCTGCCCTTCTGCATCCTCAGCAAAAGAGAAGGACATTGTAAATGAAAATGCCATTATCAAAGCCAGAAAAATAGAAAAAACTCTTCTTTTCATTATCATAATTAAAGCCTCCTGCACAGACTCTCGGTTATTTATTATACCACAAAATCTGTTGAAACGCTCGCTTTTGAATGTTAATATCAAATATATGAAGATAATTAATAAAATAAAGCGAAAAACAGTCGGCAGCAGAAAAAATGCACTCAGGCTGGAATATATTGATTATTACAGAAACCTTCCACTGGAGAAGGCCGTTTTTGTTGAGGCAAGAAATGGCAAGGAAATCGACGGAAACAATTATTATGTGCTGAAGGAGCTCCTTTCAAACCCTCAATACAGTGGTTACAGGATATATGTAAGCACTGAAGACGGAGTTGCAGGCAA
Organism: Bacillota bacterium; assembly: GCA_030535275.1. GTDB lineage: Bacteria > Bacillota > Clostridia > Peptostreptococcales > Anaerovoracaceae > Lentihominibacter. Next base: position 5,829 of record JAUNIQ010000063.1, read on the forward strand.
AATAAGAAACAAAATCGACAAGATGGGCCTTGCAGATGCAGAATATTTCATCGTTACCGTCGATTCTTCTGAATACTATAAAGCAATAGCCACCTCTGAATACATAGTCTGTGATGCAACCCTGAAGAACTTCTTCATGAAAAGAGAATGTCAGGTTTATCTGAATGTATGGCACGGAACTCCGTTCAAGGTTATGGGGCGAAAGGTTGCCCATGAGCCTCATGCCACAGGTAATGCACAGAAGAATTTTGTTGCAGCAGATTACCTGCTCTATCCAAACGAATACATGATGGATCACATGGTCGAGGATTACATGATTTCAGATATTTCTCCGGCCAAAGCGGTTCTCGGAGGATATCCGCGAAATTCAGCCTTCTTTGATAATGCCAAGCGTGATGAAATAAGACGTAGCCAGAATCTTGAGGGCAAACGCATCTATGTTTACATGCCTACACACCGTCCTGAGCTAATGGGAAGTGCACTGAACAATATTCTTGATGAAATGGATGCGCTTCTAAACTCCGGCGAAAAGGACACTGAAGAAATACTCTTTGCCAAGATTCATCCGCTGGCGGCAGATGACGTGGACTTCAGCCGCTTCAGAAACATCAGAGCTTTTCCTGCAGAATACGAAACCTACGAATTTCTCAATGTGGCAGACTGCCTCATTACTGACTACTCCAGCGTATTCTACGACTTCGCAGTTACAGGCAGGAAAATAGTTCTATACACTTATGACGAGGAAGAGTATCTGAGCACCAGAGGTTTATACAGCCCAATGTCTTCCCTGCCATTTGTTCAGGTTAAGACTGTTACCGATACCATTAACCAGGCACGAACTCCGAAGGAATACGACGATTCTGCCTTCATCGCAGAATACTGTTCCTACGATTCAGCTGATGCTACGAAGAACCTGTGCAGCCTTGTCTTCGGCAGCGAAAGTTCCGCTTCATCTCAGTTAAAGCTTTCACCTGTTGCCAGTAACGGCCTTCCAAACATAATGGTCTATGCCGGCAAGCTCTCTACTCCGGATGAAATTGAAGCTGCAACAGAGTATCTTGCAAAGGCAGACACAAACGAAGCCAATTACTATCTGGTATTTAACAGAGGCGATGTGAAGGATAATTTCTCGTTCCTTCTTAACCTACCGGAAGATATACGATACTTCGGCCGTGCCGGAAAAATGGCACCGCCAATCAATGGCAAAAGCTACAGCTCAGAAGACTTCAGACTTGAATGGCTGAGATGTTTCGACCGCATGCCTGTTTCAGAAATAGTAATGCTTAAGGAAGATGATTCACAGCTCTGCAGTTTATTGAAATGGAAACACTGAACAACACTAAACTCAACAACGTAATAAAAATCGCCATGCTTTGTGCCATGGCCATTATGCTGATAATCTGCTTCACGGTCTACAAGGCCGATGCGGCAGGCTTTGCAGTTTTTGTGTTGTTCTTTGTATTTTACATGCAGCTTCCGGGACTTTGCATTCTCAGGCTAATGAAAATACACACGGCTCACATTTCCACTGCAATGGTTCTCGGACTGTTTACGGGATGGGCTGCAATAATCGCACAGTATTTCATCACAGAGCTTATTCACACAAATATCCTTCTGTACGTTCTGGGACCGGTTCTGTCCGTAATCTGGATTATATCCAAAATTCGCTCCGGCAGTTCCCGGTTCAGCTTTAGTTTTTCAAAGCTTTCCACAGCCTTCGTAATATTCTTCGGGCTGGCTTTGCTCTATTCTCTGCTGAACAACCAGTACATTTATCTGTCGCCGGAAGTCAGCGACTGTACCTATATCAACCCCGACAAGGGCTATCATCTTGGTCTGATCGCCTCACTGTCACATGGATGGCCCCTCGAAAGCCCTTGGGTTCAGGGTAGAATCATTCACTACCACGTATTTACGGAAATAATGTATTCCGTTCCTGTCAGACTGTTTGGCGTACCTGCAGACACGCTCATGTTTACCTGCGGACCATTCCTGACATCCTATGCCCTGTGCACATCACTCTATTCACTGTTCAGAGAATTTTCTGCAAAAGCAAGACGAGCAGGCCTTTACTGCTTCATGCTTCTGCTTTCAAATATTTTCATTGCCAAGGGACTTGATGATTCACTGGCATTCTTCTTCGTATTCAGAAACGAAAACGCAACCGGCTTCGGCATCAGCTGCATGCTGACACTGCTGGTTCTCTTCAAGAACTGGCATGCATCATTCAGCGCAGGAGAGAATTCTCCGGCGAAGCTGATTCTGGTTACAGCATTTATAATGCTCCTTACAGGTCTCAAGGGACCGATGGGTCTGGTCATTACGGGTGCAATCTGGGGAACCTATGTAATAGGACTGATACTCCGCAAAGTTCCTGCAAAGGCAATACTCCCGATTATACTGATTACCATCGGATTCCTTATTGTTTACGTATTCATCCTGGGCTCAAAGGGCCAGAGCAATGGCGGCGGAACCTCGATATTTGCCTTTGCAACCATTGTTGATGTTACCTTCTACAAGTCAGCACTTGTGGCAGCTCTGAAGAGTCTTGGCCTGCCGAAGATAATCAGGCTTTGCATTCTGCTTGCCGTTTTCATCGTATTCACTCTGACCGCATTCCTGGTCCCGTTTGTTGCAGGATACATCAGAGAACTGGTGCTGGTATTCTCAGGTCGTAAGGATTACGACTTTACACGAGTAATGATATATGCCGCATGCCTGATTGGATTTGTCTGCATGTTCCTGCTGAACTACAGCGGACACTCGCAGGTGTATTTCGGATATGTTGGGGTATTTCTTGTGCCTCTCATTTCCATATGGTTCCTGGAGGATCTTGAAGAAAGCAAAGGCTGGCTCATGAAGGCTGTACGAGCCATCTTCATAGCCATGCTTCTTCTGTCATCATGCACTCTTGCAATGCACTACGCAGAGATGATTGGAGACGCCAGAGACTGCGCCGACAACAACTTCGGCTACAGCAGATACAAGAGCATATCCTCTGAAGAATATGAGGCAATGGTTTGGATCAGAGACAATACTCCTGAAGACTCCCTTCTGGCAACAGACAGATACTACAGCGAGCCTCTGGAAACATACAGCTATCAGGACAGATGGGCAAACTGCTTCTTCCTCTACGCTGTTTATTCAAACAGAATGTGCTACATAGCCGGCTCCGGATACAATCTTCCGGGAGATGACTGGATAATCCGAAAAGAAATGATAGAAACAAATAACAGACTCTATGATCCGAACAATGATGAGCGCGGAAAACTGGCAAGACAACTTGGTGTTGACTACTTAGTTGTATCCAAAGATTTCACCCAGATAGAAAGTCTCGAAAATGACGACTATAAGCTGTGCTTCTCAAACGATGGCGTAGATGTATATGAAGTGAAATAATCAATAAACAGAAAGACGGGATTCTAAAGAATCCCGTCTTTTTTTGCCATTTCTATGAATCGCTCGCTGTTCCTTCCATCGTGGAATTCAACAAGCCTGCTGTATCGTTTCTTATATTCTTCACTCTGGCCTGCGGCATATGCCCTCTCAACTGACTTCCGAAGCTCAGAATTGCTTTTGCATATATCTCCGAAGGCCAGGTCTTCTGTGAGCATGAGCCTTCCGTTTTCTCCGTATTCCTTCATGCATTCATCCTTCTCCTCCCAGTCGAATATTACGCTGGAGCCGCGGTAAAATGCATCATATGAAATTGAGGAGTAATCTGTTATCAGCAGTTTCGTCTGCTTCAGAAGATCATCATATTTTACATCGGGCACATAGTGCTTCCAGACTTCATCACCCTTGTCCAGGCTTGCCTGTCTGGCAAGAAGCGGATGCGGCATGACAATCAGCCTGTCCTTCAAATCGTCTGGAACAGCATCAACTATACGCTTCAGCATCTTGTAATAGGCTGTATCCTTGATGTTGTTTGCTCCGGTTACGAACTCCCATGGTCTCCATGTCAGCATGACCATGATTCTGTCCGCATCGTCATTCAGGACGCTTCTGTCGAACTTTATCAGCCCGCTGATGTACATGTCCTCCGGCTGGTAATCTGTACTTCCTGTGAAGTGATCAGCTTCAAGCTGCGACGATACTACAACGCGCTGCTTTCCCTTGCCTTCTGCCTTGTTAAAGAAATTTCTCTGCTCGGAGCTGAGCGCAACCATGTACATTACTCCGTGCTGCAGGAAGACATAGTTCTTGGATCCATCTACAACGAAGTTTCTGAACAGCGTGCTCGAGGAACCCTTTTCCAAAGAATGCCCTATTGCCTCTGATGAGATAATGCTCTTGGCTGCAAACAGATTATAGTAATGCGAGAAGGAGTACTGATCGGCAATGTGCTTCAGATATTTCCATTCTATTCCTTCCCTGGCAAAGCTGTCTCTGTTCAGAATGTACTTCAGATTCGTATATCCCATATCCA
>JAUNIQ010000173.1 GCA_030535275.1 Bacillota bacterium
ACTTGCCTGTGTTCTGTTGGCACTACTGTTTTTCTTCCCAATCATGAAAAGTGGATATCTCGGTATGCTTCCTGTCACGCTTCCGGCAATCATTACGGACAGCACACATGAGAGAAAAAGCTTCTTACAATGGATGAAGGATTTTTGCGGTGCCTTTTTCCAGTTTAACAGTCTCTTTCGCTATGTGGTGGCCTGTGTGGCCGGTTGGCTTGTGCTTTATTTTGCGGATCGAAAGAGGGAGATGCATAAAGCTGTTTTTTTCCTTTTTGCAATACTGACCGCATTTGTATTCTCACTTACCTACTTGCTGATGTATCGAGGGCAGTCGTATTTTGTTTTTTCAATCAATATTCTAGGGCAACACCGCACAATTCGCAAAGCAAGAACCGAACTCTCTGTATAGCGTCAAAATGCCGATGATGCCCCCGTATTTTTTATGCGGAGGCAAACCGAATCAGACTGCCAGGCAAGGCCTGTCAGCCAGAATCAGATTTGCCAGCGCAAACATGATGTTGAATTTTGCTTCTTGTTTTTGAAGCCCTCGGTATCGCGTCTTCTTGAATTTAAGAAGTCCCTTCACAACACCGAAAACATGTTCTACCTTGGCCCGTACAGAGGACTTTGCGCGTTCCCGCTTCTTGGCCTTGTACTGACCGCTTTTGCTGAGCTTGCGCATTTGGCTGGGGCGACGGTTGATCTCATACCGAATCTTCTTGCCGGATTTGTTTCGTACTTTGGCATCTTCTCGCTTCTCTGCGCCGAGGTACCCGCTGTCTCCATTGAGCGTATCTTCCTCTCCGTGCATGAGTTCGGATGTCATGGTCACATCGGATACATTGGCTGCTGTAGCCTTGACAGTGTGAACAATACCGCTGTCCCTGTCCACACCAATATGCGCCTTATACCCGAAATGCCAGGTATTGCCTTTCTTCGTCTGATGGGCGTCGGGATCGCGCTTCTTTTCCTCGTTTTTCGTGGAAGATGGAGCTGCTATAATCGTAGAATCTACGATTGTTCCCTTTTTCAGAATCAGCCCTCGCTCCATCAACATAGTGACCACTTGTGCAAACAACTGCTGTTGCAATCCATGCTTCATCAGCAGATTCCGAAAGCGTCCCAGGGTATCTCCGTCGGGTACTTGGTTACTGGAATCTACCCCGCAAAACTCAGAAAATGCGCGACTGTCTATGACCTCCGTAACTGTACCTTCATCTGACAGATTGTAGAGGTTCTGCAGTATGAATAACCGAAGCATCAATTCCAGCTCATAGGGCTTATTGCCGCGTTCTCCTTTGTAGTAGTACGGCTGAATGAGTGCCTTCCACTCTCCCCACGGGATGATGCGATCCATCTGCGCCAGAAATTCTTTTTTCTTTGTCCGTACTTTCGCCAACTCATCGTTGAACGCGGACAGCGTTATCTGTTTATTCATACTGTTATTTTACCATGTTTTGGCCGCTTCCGCACTACTCATTTTCTGTGCGGTGTTGCCTTAATTGTTTCGTTGGCCTATTCTGCTTGCGGTGGAAATGCTTCAAATGACAAAAGCATAGATCTGCCAACCCCAGTGTCTTCAGTAATTATCCCATGAACAGCGCATTGCAAAATCTGTTGTACATAAACGCGAATCTGCTCTGCGCTTCCAGGTTCACACGCGTCATCAATTAACAGGCAGGTATCATTATGCTCAAACACAGTTTCCCTCCTATGTATCAAAACTACTTATAAAGAAAGATTTCTTTTTCC
>JAUNIQ010000064.1 GCA_030535275.1 Bacillota bacterium
GCACTTCAGAAAACCGTCATTCACCATATCCAGGATCCCTTCCAGATCCTTTACGGTCTTCTCGCTGGCGATCCCGGACTTTTCATCGGTCTCCGGGATCGGCACGCAGTCCCAGGCATCCGCCACCTCGCCCCAGAGCTCATCTTCATCGGGGCCTTCATCATCCTCATCGTCAGACTCGTAGCTGTCGATATATTCCTCCGTCTCGTCCGCAAAGTCCCGGACCTCGGTGATGGTGCGGAGCTCATTTTCATTGTTGTCATCCAGGGCGTCGATCTTCTGCCGCCTGAGGCCGTTGGCATCGGTGTATTCGTGGTATTCCTTGATCTGGTCCTCGATCACCTCCCTGTTCTCCGGTTCCAGGAGCTCCATGCTGCTCCGGTGCTTTTCCTCCAGTGTCTGCATGCGGGCGGCGAACCGCTCCGCCTTTGTGTCAAATTTCCGGATCAGCTCCGGAAGCTCCCGGACCGTGGTCTCCAGCTGTGATGCCTCGCGCTGGAAGCGGGTGTTGCTCCAGTCGTTCAGGCAGCCCCGGGCGCTTCGCTTCAGAGAAGTCTGTTTTTCCAGATTCTTGTTGATCCGGTCCAGGGCCTTTTCCATAGAGGCCGCTTCCCGGCTCTCCATGCCGTAGTCCCGGATGATCTCATTCATTGCCTGGGCTTCCTTCAGCTGTTTCCAGAGCTTCTCGGCGGATTCGGGCGTGAGCTGCAGGTTGATCCAGCCGGACTTCAGATAGTCCAGGACCTCCTGTTCGAACCACACGCCCCCGCCGTCTGTCATAAAGGTTTTCTGTGTGACCAGGGCTGTCGGTGCAGAGATCGCGTACCAGCCGCAGTCCTCCACGTAGGGCTTCATAAAATTCTGCATTTCCTGTGCGCTCTCCGCGTCGCTCCTGTACGCGCAGCCCAGAAGACGGTAGCATTCCCAGAGCTGGGGATGATACTGGGAGAGCAGGGAATCAATGGCGGATCCCGCCATGGCATTGACATAGAAGCGGGCACCTGCCGTGCGGGCGCTCTCCGTGAGAGCGCAGATCAGGGCACTGGAACAGGTAATAACAAGTGCGAGGAAGACTGTGACTGATGCGTTCCGTTTCATTTCTTGTAAACTTCTCCTGCCTGGGAATTGATCTGACTGAAAATCGTGTTCAGAAGACTTGTGATGGAAGATTTAAAGATCAGGACTAAACTGATGAGGACCACTAATATGAGGACAAGCTCGATCGTGGAAATACCGCTTTCGTCTTCAAAAAAATCCGGGGATGCAGAAATACTGTTCATGAGGTCACCTCCTTTCTTTTTAAGAATGTGTATCATCAGCCGCTGCGCGTTCCATACTCAGAAGGACAGTATGGCCGGCACAATGATCATTACCATGACGATGACCAGCATGATGAAGAGGGGCCCCAGAAGCCTGGTGCCGGCCTCCTCCCCCAGGCGGCGGGCAGTGTTCTTCCGCTCCTCCCAGGCGATGGTCATCTCCGAGGCGAGAATGCTGCGGATCCCGGCGAGTCCCGTTCTCCGGTTCTGTTCCAGCAGTCCCGCCAGCTTCATGTACTGGCGGAGGCCGCAGGACCGGCCGAAATCCCTGTAGACCTTTCCCTCGTTTTCACCGGTCCGGAGACGGGCCCAGGCCTTGCTCATTTCTTCGTAGGCCCATCGTTTCGGACCGCCGTCGTTCTCATAGTCGCTGACGATGCTTCCCCAGGCGAGCCGGATCGTCATGCCGGCGCCGATGAATACCATCAGCTTGGAGATGATCTCCGGGTAATCCAGGAGCATCTGGTTCCTGCGGTCTCTGGCCTCATTTCCCGTGTTCTGCCGGTCCCGCAGATAGAAGAGGATGGCCAGCAGCGGACCCAGCACCAGAAGTACCATGTAATTCTGTTTTGGGGGCTGGCTGTAGGAGAGAGCATGTCCTGCGTACTCCGCCGGAAGGGAAAAGCTCTCGCCGGCGGACTGTGCAGTGTCCTCGGCGGAGAGGAACGCGAGAAAGTCGCGCTTCAGCTTTTCTTCGGGACTTAAAGATTTTGGGAGGACCGTCAGGGGGATCACGTAGTCCGCGCTGTGAAGTCCCTCCGCATCCGTGAGATGGGCGGACAGTGTCACATCCTGCGGACCGGTGAGGTCTTCATTGTCCACGATCCCGAAGGGGGACAGGAGGGCGGGGTCCGAGGAGACCCAGGTGATGTGGACGCCGTACTGCGGCAGGGAGGAGGGGAGGACCAGGTCCTCCGTGATCTCCGCCGGGGAGGGATTGTTCCCCGGGATCGTGACGGAGAGAGTGTCCATGCAGGACTCGAAGACATTTGTGATCTCCGAATCCAGGTACCGGCGCGGCACGACGGGGATGTCGAGGTTCAAAGGAACATCCCCAAGGCCTTCCACCGTAATATCGTAATTTTCCGTGCGGCCTCCGTAGCCGTCCCGGGGAAGTTCCCGGCCGTATTTCAGATCGGTCTCCGGGGCGGCGAAGAAGGTCGCAGAGAAAAAGAGGAGAGCGCTTCCAAGAACGCAGAGGATCTGTACCCGCCAGCGCTTCAGCGCAGGCAGCAGAGAGTTTTTGATGAATGATTTCAGATTCATGGTTTGATAAATGATCTCGGCTTCATGGCCGGAATGCAGGGATGAATGGAGTTCAGAGAGGACTCAGAGTTCGATGTCCAGGATCTTCATGGACAGATGAATGGAGAACAGATAGGCTGCCAGGCAGACGGACATGACGATGCGCCCGACGGCAGAGGTATACATTATTGTGAAAAAACCGGGATTCGTAAAGTCGATGTAGACGACCACCAGGAGCGGCGCCACGTTCATGATGTTCTGTTCAAAGCGGCGGGAGGCCGTCATGGTGAGGATCTCTTCCTTCACCTGGATCTTGTCGCCGATGGTATCGCAGCTGTGCCGCATGATGGAGACCAGCTCGCCGCCGCTCCGCTTGGCGATGCGGAGGATCCGCGCAAAATTCCGGATCTCATCGATCCCGGACCGGGCGGCAAATTCATCCATGGCGCGCTCCACCGGGATGTTCATGGAGACCAGGTGAGAGAGCTGTTCAAACTCCTGGACGATGAGCCCGTCACTTCCATATAAGAGGGTGAGCTCCTTGACGCTCTCCTCCAGTGCGTTTTCCAGGGAGTAGCCTGCGCTCAGGGCGCCGGACAGAACGGAGAGACTCTCGCGGAACTGGAGAAGCAGTTTTCGCTTCCGCTCCGGGATCAGGTCCTTCTTTTTATAGAAGGGATAGAAAAGGACCAGGGGGAGGAACAGGAGGAAAATGATCAGGCTCCGGTAAAAGACGAAGGAGAACAGGGCATCCGCCCCCAGGGCCCGGAGACAGTGGGACAGATATTCCGCGGGCGTCAGGTGATACTCGTCATAGATCAATCCCTGCTGCGGAGAGCTTCGCGCGGTTTTTGAGCTCGCCGGTCTTTTCGAGGTTTCCCTCGACCCGCCCCCGGCGGCCGGTGCCCGGCGCTTCGCGGAAGGTAAACAGTTCGTTAAGCTGAATTTCTCCATGGATGCAATCTCCTACTTCAGTGATGGAAAGGACGTGGCGGCTGTGGTCCCGGAGACGTCCCAGATGGATCATGATGTCCAGGGCGCCGGCGATCTGGCTCCGGATGGCCGCCAGGGGAAGATCCGCAGCGCAGAGCGCCATCGTTTCCAATCTGGAGAGCATGTCCCGCGGGCTGTTCGCGTGTCCCGTGGACAGGGAGCCGTCATGTCTTGTATTCGCATCTTGACAGCACCTATAACAAGGTGTTTCTCACATCTTTTACCTACATCAAATCCACTCCAACCAAGAGAAATCCTAACTTAACAACCCCAGTAACAGTCCGCTGTTACTTGAGGTCAGAGTAAAGGAGGGATGGATATGATAGATGGAACTTCCGCATTATCACTTCAAAATCAAATACAATCTGACATTCATGTAATGCCTGTTACAGTCTGGTCTTTTGAACAGCACTCTTCTATTGTTGAAGCTTTACAGCGTTATGGTTGTGAATATCTCAAAGGCAGAAATGAGTACACACTTTTGAAAGAAGTAGTGTCAAATAACCTGACGGAACTTTCTAACTTCCGTCATTTGGATGACACCACAAACCCAGTAAATTCAACGGTTGAAGGTAGTGGTGTCATTTCACCCTTATGCGATGCAAGTATGTTAATTGACACCACATCAAAGGTTTACAACAAACCTTTCCTTGCTCCCCTTGATGTTCAAAGAGCTGGAAGTATCGCCGATGTAATTCCTTCCTTCAAGGTAATTCAGTCAAACAGTATGAGTTTGAATATTGGTTTTGATACTGAATTTCAAGATTTCCGAGATGGTAGTGGACAAAACAGACGTGTATTGTCTCTCCAAATGTCTATAGCCATTGGTGAAACCTTAATTAGATATTTCTTTCTCGTGGATCCTCGCTATCAGGAAGTAACAGCTGATGGTGGCATGATTCCTCTCAAATATTGTTTAGCTGATATTCTTGATGATTTGAGAAAATGTTACTTCCCTAACTTTCCATTAGTCCGCAAGGATGCCCTTGTTTACAAAGATAAAAAGTGGAAAGACCATGATTCTTTTAAGGTTATAGATTTCAATGCTATGAAAGACAGCGTTGTGCCTATCACAATCATCTGCCACACCGGAAAAGCAGATATTTCTGTATTCAGAAGGTCTAAATACGATATAGACCTTCTACGTAAGCTTGGTGAAATCCAAGGTGGTTGGATGACTACCGAGAATGTACGCTTCAAGGCTGAGAATGATAAGAATTACAACTATTACTGGCTCGTTAATCTTAATGTCCGTGACACCTTAGGTTTAACTCCAGCTGATAACAAGTCCCTCAAAGCTCTTGGAAAAGTAATAAACAGACCAAAGCTTGAATTGCCAGGGAAAGTTATTGAACACATGGCTGATTTTGCTATTAGTAATCCCGTTGAATATTACAAATACGCTATGAATGATGCCGACATCGTTGTTTCCTTTTGTTCAGAACTCTTCCAGTGCAATCATTCGGTACCAATGACTTTATCAAGTGCCGCTGCGTCATCAATGTACGGAAGTATAAAAGAGTACTTCGGAGTAACTAAGAAATCAGATTACGACAGAATTTATAGGGGGTTAGAAATGTTAGATGAAGGTGTTATCCCATCAAAAGATGAATGTATGAAATTTTTGAAAGCTACACGGTATGTTCCAATCAGAGACAATCCTGATGCAAAACTTGTTTCTGAATACTTTGAAGAAGCATACACCGGTGGTTTCAACGCTTCATTTTATATCGGTTGGATAACAGAGCAGACAACTGACTTCGATTTACAGAATGCTTACCCTACTGCAATGGCAAATATCATTGATATTGATTGGTCAAAAAATGTAAGAGACTTTCCTCGTAATTATGAATTAACTTGGCAAGACCTTATGAACCCTTTGATTCCAGCTGTTGCTGTTGGCGATTTCGATTTCCCTGATGACTGCTACTGCCCTAACATTCCAGTTCCTGTAAAAGGTGGAATGAAGATTTATCCTCGTCATGCCAAACACGTTTATATGTGTGGTCCTGATATGTATTTAGCCTTAAAACTTGGAGCAAAAATCAAAATCTTCCGTGGATTTACTTGTCAAATGCTCGAGAAAGATGGCAAACCATCTCAGTGCCTTGCCTATGCAGTTACCAACCTTGTTCAGGATCGTATGAAAGCAAAAATCGAGTACAAGGAGAATCCTCTTGTTGAAAAAAGTTTAAAGACAATGGTTAACAGCTGCTATGGAAAAACAGCACAGAATGTAAGTCCAAAGACAAGATATAACGCAAAGACAATGGGGCGTGTAGACGCAGAACCTTCCACAGTAACAAGTCCGTATCACGCCACTTATACAACTGCTCTTGTGAGATGTATGTTAATTGCTTGCATCAATCAGCTTCACGATATGGGTTATCACGTTTACTCAGTCACTACAGACGGATTTATTACAGATGCTCCTACAGAGGTTGTTCGTGGTCTTGATGCTTTTGGTTTTTCTCAAATTTTCCAAAATGGTCGTTACATTCTCAACCAGACTACAGAACCTTGCGAGGCTAATCAGGTATGGGAACCAAAGCACTTTAATGACACCTTCCTTAACATCACTACACGAGGAAACGTTGCTGTTAATGATAAAGGTGTTCTTGCTCATAACTCCTATACCACTGGAGAAGCTAAAGACAGTCGTGCTGACAGAGATGCTTATATCATTGCTGTTCTAAGTCGTGAAGGTCGTCTCAAATGCAAGACAAAATTATGGACCGAGTTCTCTGAAATCGTTGAAAGAAAACATGACTTCCATGTTTCTGAAAGCATCAGACAACTATCTATGAATTTTGATTATAAGAGATGTCCTATTGTTGAAACTTCTGTAGATACTCCAGTGCATTATGACAGCGTTGATGGTCAGTTTCATGTTGATACCACTATCGCTGAATATGACACTAGACCATTTAATGATGCAGAAGAATTTCTCAATTATCGCAACACTATGCAAAACGAAGATTGCGTCAAGGTAACTTCTGATCTTGAACGAGTGAAGGTTAAATCAACCGTAAAGACAAAAGGATATATCGGAAAAGATTTGAATAGAAAAATTATTCTATCCATCCTTATGGGTTATCGCTCCGGACTATATCAGATTCCATCTCTTGATGGACTTAAGCAATCAGAAGTTGTTGCTACTGTTAACGCTTGGGGTATTTCAGAAATCAGTCTTAACGATTGGAAAAATTGCTCACGAAGTAAGCGACAGGACAATATGCTACCTCGTGAACTTATTGATGAAACCTTACAGAAAATTCTAAGTTTACACACCATGTAGCACTCGCTACACCACACTATGTGAAGGAGATTTAACAATGGATACACAGACTATGTATAACACCGTTGCTGTGGATACAACACAAAACCCAATCCACAAAATGACAAAAGAAGAGGCTCAGCAGAAATCTGATACTGAGCTTCTCCAAATGATTAAGGATGCCAAAGGTCACACTGGAAATGACTTTTCAGATTTTATGAACTGTGATTTTTCCTATTCGTATCTTACCGGTCTTATCAGTGATCGTGGTTATGAAAATGGATGGCATAAGACCTCAGATGCACCTTCCTCATCACCTAAGCCAATCATAATACAGATGAAAAAATCTGATGATGAAGCTGTTCGACAGTCTTATATGCTTGATAAAAAAATTGCTGCTGAATGGAAAACCTTCAACAAAAATGTTCCATATAAGACCGTCACACTCGGCTATGCGTTACGCAGATTTATGGATGATGTTAAATCTGGTCGCATCAAATTTGAATTAGAAATCTAACGCAAATCCTCGTGTTGGTTTTCATTCAGGATGCTCCGGCTCCAAGGAGAGAATTTACTTCGTGCCAAATTGGCACAAAGCAATTCCCTTCCTTTCCGACTCCGTATCCTTCATTCAAACCAGCTTTTGTCAGTCACTCCACTCCATCATTTAATGACTTCTCCACGAGGGAGAACCCATTAAATAATTCCGTTACTTTTCTGGCAAAAGCAGAACCACTAACTACATCACTCCGACCGCCTAAGCTTCTAAATCGTAGTGAAGTAGTTAGGCAAGTTTCGCATTGTGGCAAGCCACAACGCACCGGAATCCAGCCTTTAGGCTGTTTCCTAAACTTGCCAGATGGGCTTTGCCCCCTTGGATCCCCCAGCAAGAGTTCCACTCTCTGCACACTTGGGCACACAAAATGTTTGCAGATACTCCGAAAGGTCCACCGGACCTTCCTGCATATCTTCCACCATTTTGCTAAAGGGCTTCTCGCCCTCTGCACTCCTCGGCAAAGATTCCATCCTTGCAACTTGGTCTGCTACGTAATTTGTTACACACTCTGCAACATATTATGAGCAGATTATTTCACACAGTATGACACACACTATGTTCAATTATTAAAGGAAGTGATTATATGGCAAATAAAAAAGTGAAACGAAACAGAGATAAAGCTGTCACCATCCGAATGAACAACGATGAATATGAAGCTCTTCAAAATAGGGTTGAGGATTCAGGTCTAACCCAGCAAGCATATATCATCAGTGCAATTAGAGGTGCAACTATTACACCTTCGGATGAGATAGCAGTACAAAAAGAAATCAGCAAGACTTTCGCTGAACTTGTTAAACAGCTTCGTGGTCTTGCAACCAATGTTAACCAAATGGCTCATGTTGCTAACGGTCAAGGACAACTACCAGCAACTGAGACTTTAATCAAAACCTCAGCTGAACTCAGCGATTACAGAAAGGAGTGTGAAGATATATGGCTATCAATAAGGTCGTCAATAAATCAACAAAGTCGCACGGAGCAATGAGAAATGTAATTGAATATGTCCTCAAAGACGAAAAGGTTAAAGATGGTTATGTAGAAATCACAGGTCCTTTTAATTTTGACCAAATCAACTGGGATACCGTTTATCGCACATTCCTTGATGAAAAGAAATTATGGGATAAAGACTCTGGAAGAATGTATGCTCACAACGTTATCAGTTTTCACAAAGATGAGGTTATTACACCAGAACAGTGCCTTGAAATCGGTCGTGAATTTGTTGAGAGATTTTTCCCTGAACACCAAAGTTTGATTAGTATTCATCAGGACAGAGATCATCTTCACATTCACATTGTTACCAATTCAGTTTCCTATATCGATGGTATGAAGCTCCACCAAACCAAAAGAGATTTAGAACAGCAGAAGCAGTTTACCAATCAACTTTGTTTGGAGCGTGGACTTACAATTGCTGAAAAAGGAAAACATTTTGATGGAACAGCTATTGAAGAAGGTGAGGTTATCGCCTGGAGTAAAGACAAATATAATCTTCTCCAAAATGAAACCAAAAGGAGCTTTGTAGCAGATTGTGCCATTGCAGTTTTAGAAGCTCGTGAGCAATGTACTAGCAAAGAAGAATTTATTGAAAGAATGGAAGAACGAGGTTGGCACACTTCATGGTCTGACAGTAAAAAACATATCACCTTCCAAAACGATAATGGTGATAAAGTCCGTGACAGTAACCTCGAAAAATCATTCCATATCGATGTTAATAAGGAGGCATTATTGCATGAATTTGAAAGACAGAATGAAATCCTCAGACTTGCAAAACTCAAATCTGACAGAGACCGTGAGCGAGCAGAAGAGCTTGATAAGTACTACAGAGAAGCAGATTCTGCCATCACAGGAGCAGGAGCTGATTGCCAAGCAGTCGGAGGCGATACAGAAATTACAGACAGAGTTAGCGGAGACCAAGGAACAGAGCGAGATGAAGATACAGAAGCTCTTGTCAGAGAAGTCCGAGCTGACATCAGCGATAACAGAACTCAGAACCGAGTTGTCGCAAACACAGAAAATAAATCAATCTCTGACGCAGAACAACGACGCATTGAGGAAGAACAACGGCTTGCTGCTCAGGAAAGAGCAAGAGAAATTGAAGGACACTCTTACAGCCACTCAGGACCAAGTCGCTAAGTTACGCACTATGGTTGATAACTCTTCCGTTGATGCAGTTGACACTGCTAGACGTGAAAGAGATCAAGCTATAAAGGATAAAAATGATGGTATCAGAGCTGCACAGTCACAGGCATCTCACGAAACCTATGAAGCTCACCAGAAGCAAAAAGAGGCTGAGCGTCAAGCAAAAAAGGCTATGCAAACTCTAAAAGAAAGATCGTTTCTGTATATGGGATTGCTCGCTTTTACACTCTTTTGCATTGGTATTATGAATGCTCAGGTCGTTTCCGATTTTATTGATTTTTTCGTTGTTCCATCTACA
Organism: Bacillota bacterium; assembly: GCA_030535275.1. Taxonomy (GTDB): domain Bacteria; phylum Bacillota; class Clostridia; order Peptostreptococcales; family Anaerovoracaceae; genus Lentihominibacter. Next base: position 9,822 of record JAUNIQ010000064.1, read on the forward strand.
GGCATATATGAAAGTGCATGCGAATATACGGACTGGCTTATCAGCTTATCAGATAAAATGGATATTGCTTGGGCTTGGGTAGTAAGAATATTGCTTACGCTCCTAATCATTGCAATTATACTTGGATTTGTATATGCAATCGCATCTCTAGTGAAATGGTATAAAGAACGCTGGTGTACTCTTTCAATCAAGACTATGGTAGTTACACTTGCAATTATTACTGTATTCGGAGAGCTTTTACGAGGTTTTATATCCATCAATCTAATCCTTCTATTCTTCTTGGTACAAACAGCTTACTTATTTGTACTTTGGTACT
>JAUNIQ010000065.1:0-4912 GCA_030535275.1 Bacillota bacterium
GGCGTGCCACCTTCCTGAACGGGAAGATAAACTGGTATGATTACTCGGACAGCAATGTGCGAATAAACAGCATAGGAATTAATTAAGGGACTTCAATGAAGTTCCCTTTTTTGATGGATTATATGTTACAATATATTCGTAGAAAAATGTCTTGAAACCAAGGGTTTAATGGAGGAATAAACATGAATTTCAATTTCACTGAAGAACAGGAAATGCTGAAGGCTGCTTTTGCAGAATTCGCTAAGGAAGAGATAGCACCTAATGCCGCTAAATGGGACGAAGAGAATCACACGCCTCTGGATCTGATGCCGAAGATGGGCGAGATGGGAATACTCGGTGTGTTTGTGCCTGAACAGTACGGCGGCGTAGGTCTGGGACATATAGAAAGAGTTATGGCTTTAGAGGAAATTGCAAGATATTCCGCGGGTCTGGCAATGATGGTGTTCACTCACCAGCTTGGAATGGCTGCAATTCTGGACTACGGAACAGAAGAACAGAAGATGAAGTATCTGCCTGACATGTGCGCCGGAACATCAATCTGCGGACTGGCTGTAACAGAGCCGGGCGGCGGAAGTGACGTTGCAGGCCAGAAGACGGAAGCTCAGCTGCTTGACGGTCAGTGGGTAGTAAACGGACGCAAGTGCTTTATTACAAATTCACACTGCGGAACAGCAACAGTCATTACCTGCAAGACGGGCGAAGATGAGAAGGGCAGAAGCACATTCTCATGCATCATTATTGAAGCGGGTACAGAAGGCTATGGCCCCGGAAGAGAAGAAAACAAGCTGGGTCTGAGAGGTTCCATGACAGGCGAGCTTATCATGAATAATGCGAAGGTTCCTGAAGGAAATCTCGTCGGCGAAGTTGGAATGGGTACACCGATTGCCATGAAGGAAATCGGAGAAGTGGGCCGCGCATCAATGGCAGCCATAGCAACAGGAATCCTGAGGGGATGCCTTGAGGATGCAGTTAAGTTCTCAAAGGAAAGAATCGTTTACGGCAAGCCGATTTCAAAGCTTCAGGCCATACAGTTCCACATTGCAGAAATCAGATGTGACTACGAAGCTGCAAGACTGATGACATACAGAGCTGCTGCAGTAAAGGACGAAGGAAAGCCGGCTGCAACAGAGTTCTCAATGGCCAAGTACTTTGCCACTGAAGCTGCCTGCAGAGCATCCAAGAGACTCATTGAAATCATGGGTGGCTACGGTGTGGTTAACGAGTACGCTGCAGGAAGATATCACAGAGATGCACTGGGATGCATTTCATCAGGCGGTACAAGTGAAATACAGAAAATAATCGTTGCAGGAGATACGCTCAAAAAATACTGATGAAGATATTAGTGCTGGTAAAACCGGTTCCCGATCCGGAAAAATACAATGAGCTGCGCATTGATCCAGAGAGCAAGAGACTGGTTCGTGAAGGTGTGCAGTCAGTAATAAATCCGACAGACAAGAACGCCCTGGAGGCGGCACTTGCTCTTCGCGGAAGCAGAATCGCAGAGGGTGAAGAAAGCAGCATTACGGTGCTCTCAATGGCCCCTGAATTCAGCAGAGACAAACTGGTGGAATGCCTTGCAATGGGTGCTGACGATGCCTACATGCTCAGCGATAAGGCTTTTGGCGGAGCGGACACCTATGCCACATCATATGTGCTGGCAGAGGGAGTGAGGAAGATCTCAGCAGAAAAGGGCTGCGATTTCGATCTTATCCTCGCAGGAAATGAAAGTGCCGACGGGGCCACTGCCCATGTTCCCGTTCAGCTGGCAGAGTGGCTGGGAATTACCCACATCAGCAGAGTGTGCAGTCTGGAAACAGAGGGAAAGACTCTTCGTGCAGTCAAGAGAAGCGAAGATGTTCTGCTTACATTTGAGGGAGAAGGACAGGCGGTTCTGGCAGTAACAAGAGACATCAACAAGCCGAGACTCATAAATGCAATGGGCATAGTGAAGGCCAGAAAAAAGCCTCTTACAATATGGACAAATGAAGACATGAAGCTGGATGAATCGCGAATCGGGCTCAAGGGTTCACCGACCCAGCCGGGAAAGCTGATTACACCGGATCTCGGCAGAGCAGGACAGCCTCTGGTATCTGATGTCGACGCTACGGCAGAGGATGCTGCAAAGGCAATACGCTCGCTTCTGGGAAAGGAGGGCTTCTGATGAAAAAGGTAATGATTTTTGATCAGGGCAATCCTGTCTGCATGCAGCTTCTGGGCAAGGCAAAAGGTCTCTTTGGAGAAGATGCCGAGTTCATTATGGTCAGAGTCAGCAGGCATCATAATGTTGCACTGGAAGCTCTCGAGGAAGCAATCAGGAAAGAAAAACCGGAGATGGTTCTCCTGGGAGCAACGGCCCTTGGTGAAGAAGTTGCGCCTGCACTGGGCATCAGACTGAATACGGGAGTGGCTGCCCACTGTGTGGACATAGTAGTAAATGACGATGGGAAAATCGCCTTCATGGTTCCTGCCTTTGGAGGAAAGGTAATTGGAGAGATTTTTGTCCCTGAAGCAGACGGTGAAAGACCGGCCATCGCTACGGTTAAGCCGGGAACCTTTGACGATTACGAGGGAGAATGCAGGCTTATAGATGTGGATGAGCAGATAGAGAAGGGTCTCATGTCGCCGGGAGAAAAAAAGCAGGGAGCTTTTCGCATGGTCGGCATTGAACCGAGAAAGCATTCTGCGGGAGACATAGCAAAAGCACAGCTGGTATTCTGCGGAGGCTTCGGAATTGGAAGCGCCGGGAACTGGCAGAAGATAGAGAAGCTGGCCGAAAAACTCGGCGGAGCAGCCGGATGCACCAGACCTGTTGTTGACATGGGATGGGGTCCGGACGAGGATTCTATGATAGGCACAAGCGGCAGAACGGTAAAGCCGAAGGTTTATGTTGGATTCGGAATATCCGGCGCGGCGCATCACATCTGCGGAATAAAGGATGCAGACATAATAATAAGTATAAACAATGATAAAAATGCTGAAGTATTTGCTGCTTCAGATTATAAAGGAGTTTTTGACGCAGAGGCTGTAATAGACGCCCTGCTGGGAGAATAAAACATGAGAAAAGGCAACCTGGATATATCTTTCATAATACTGATAGTACTGCTGGCGGGAAACTCCATGAGAAACGGAGCTTTTTCGGATCCGAGAGCATGGATTCTGGATAAGCTGCTTCTCGTTCCGGCAATCATAATAGGGCTGTCAATGCACGAGTTCGCACACGCTTTCGTGGCGGACAAGCTGGGCGACAATACGCCGAGGATGCAGGGCAGAGTGACAATAAACCCGCTGGCTCACATTGACTGGCTGGGTCTTGCCGCGCTCTTTTTCTGTGGCTTCGGATGGGGACAGCCTGTTCAGATCAACCCTTACAATTTCAAAAAGAGACGCAGAGATGAACTCTTCGTGGCGCTGGCAGGCGTTGTTATGAACCTTCTTCTGGCAGTGCTGTTTACAGTGGTTGCCAAGGTGGTTCTCATGGTGGCAGGAGCATACTGGCTGTCAATGACAACCATAGGAACAGGAGTCTGGACAATACTGCTTTACATTGTGCAGATTAACCTGGTTCTCATGATATTCAACCTGATTCCATGCCCGCCGCTGGACGGCTTTAATATCATCGCGAATATTATTGGTTTTGCACAGACCGATAAATACTGGACCATATACAGATACGGAAACTGGATTCTCGTGGCGCTGATTCTCTTCAACATAACCGGACTGATTCTCACGCCGTGCATAAACTTTTTCATGAATCTGTTCTGGATGGTAATTTTATAAACAGGGGTAATAATGGGAAGAACGGACTATCTTGATAAACTGAATGACAAACAGAGAGAAGCGGCAATGAATACAGAGGGACCGCTCCTCATTCTTGCCGGTGCGGGCAGTGGCAAAACCAGCACCATGACATGCAGAATCGCCTATCTCATAAGAGAAATGGGCGTGCACCCGTACAACATTCTGGCCGTTACATTTACAAACAAGGCAGCCAGGGAAATGAGGGAGAGAGTGCAGAAGCTCATAGGCGAAGGTGTGAACATGTGGCTCCTCACATTCCACTCGGCCTGCCTGCGCATTCTGAGACATCATGCGGAGCTTCTGGATTACGGAAGAGATTTCGCAGTGTACGATCCAACGGACCAGAAGGCTGTCGTAAAGAACATATGCAAAGACAGGGGAATTGATACTAAAAAATTCTCACCGAACTATTTCCTGGGAGAAATATCTCACTGCAAGGAACAGAGAATCTCGCCGAAGGAATACTGCAAGGTTTACGGCTACGATTTCAAAGAGGAAATGATTCAGCAGGTCTATGAGGAGTACGAGAAGACTCTCAAGAAGAATAATGCAATGGACTTTGATGATCTGCTTCTGAAGACCGTGGAACTCTTCGAAAAGGATGAAGCAGTTCTGCTGAAGTATCAGAACAGATTCAAATATATAATGGTAGACGAGTATCAGGATACTAACCTGATTCAGTATACCTTCGTGAAGATGCTTGCCGATGCTCATGACGAGTACGGCAATCCGCGCAGAAACATCTGTGTTGTGGGCGACGATGACCAGTGCATCTATCAGTGGAGAGGTGCGGACATCCGAAACATACTTGAGTTTGAAAAGGACTTTCCGGGAGCGGCAGTTGTAAAGCTGGAACAGAACTACAGATCGACTGCGAATATCCTGGCTGCCGCCCACTCGGTAATCGAACACAACAGGGACAGAAAGAGCAAGAAGCTCTGGACGGACGCTGAAGACGGAAACAGGATTACATATTTCAGAGCCGATGACGAGCGTGAAGAAGCGGGCTACATAGCAAGCGAAATTAACCGCATAGGCGGAGACTACAGAAACTTTTCAATTCTGTACAGAACCAATGCCCAGTCCCGCCTGTTCGAGGAGAAGATGATAGCTG
>JAUNIQ010000065.1:4922-9894 GCA_030535275.1 Bacillota bacterium
GTCAAGAACCTTTGAAGAGGCTCTCTCAAGAAGAGAGATTCCTTACAGAGTTCTCGGCGGGCTCAGATACTACGACAGAAAAGAAATCAAGGATATCATGTGCTACATGCGTCTGGTCCAGAACAGGGCAGACGATCTGGCACTGGTAAGAATAATTAATGAACCGAAGAGGGGCATTGGAGGCAAGACCATCGAAAAGCTGCAGGAAAAGGCTACGGAAAGGGGACAGAGTCTCTTCGACGTGCTTCTGGACAGCGACACGATTTCGCAGCTGAGTTCAAAGGCTGAAGCGGGCATAAAGGCCCTTGCCGGAATAATAGAATCCTATGGAGCTGAAAAGGAAAACATGAAGCTTTCGGATCTGTATGACGGACTGCTGGTCAACTCAGGCTATCTCAAGGCCCTTGAGGATCAGAAGACAATAGAGGCCCAGAGCCGCATTGAGAACCTGATGGAATTCAAATCGGTAATCTACGATTACGAAAAGGAAGACCCAAACATGGGCCTGGCTGAATTCATGGAGAGAATCGCACTTCTTGCCGACGTGGACAATCACGACTCGGAGGAGAACGCAGTTGTACTCATGACACTTCACAGTGCCAAGGGACTGGAATTTCCTTACGTTTTCATGCCGGGAATGGAAGACGGTCTCTTCCCGGGCTGGAGAGCCTTTGACAGACCGGACGGGCTGGAAGAGGAGAGAAGACTCTGCTATGTTGGAATCACGAGAGCCAAGGAACGCCTGTGGATGACCAGCGCAGAGATGAGAACTCTTTACGGCAGAATGGACTACACCCGTGAATCGACATTCCTCCACGAGCTGGATCCAAAGCTCATTGAGGGAGATGGAATATACGAAAAGAAACCGATACAGACGGCGGGAGCATTTAACGACGGAGCATCAGCAGATAAGCCGTTCAAGCCGTTTGATCAGCTGAAATACGCACAGCAGCAGACGAAGAAGAAGGCTGCAGCCATGGAAAAGGCGGCACAGGAAGAATACCGGAAGGGAGACAGAGTGTTCCACGAGAAATTCGGCGAGGGCACAGTGCTCGAGGCAGACAGCAAGACAATAAGAGTGGAATTCGCAGACGATACAAAGAAACTGGCTCTTGGCTTTGCAAACATTAAGAAGTTATGAGAAAGAGAATCGAAGAACTTGTAAAACAACTGAATGAAGCTTCAAAGGCCTATTATCAGCAGGACCGTGAGCTCATGTCCAACCAGGAATACGATAAGCTCTACGACGAGCTGCTCAGGCTGGAAGAGGAGAGCGGAATAGTACTGGCCACCAGTCCGACTGTAAATGTGGGATACGAGGTTGTCAGCAATCTTCCGAAGGAGCGCCATCCGTCACCGATGCTTTCCCTGGACAAGACAAAGGAAGTGTCAGAGCTGGAAAGCTGGCTGGGCGATAAGGAAGGACTGCTTTCATGGAAGCTTGACGGTCTGACAGTGGTGCTCACCTATGAGGACGGCAAGCTGGCAAAGGCGGTTACAAGAGGCGACGGAGTTATCGGAGAAGTAATTACTGCAAACGCCAGAACCTTTGAAAACATTCCTGTGTCCATACCTGAAAAGGAGCAGGTTGTTGTTCGAGGTGAAGCGGTTATCAGCTATGAGGATTTTGAAAAGATCAACGTCGACGGCAGCTACAAAAATCCGAGGAATCTCTGCAGCGGGTCGGTCAGACAGCTGAACAGCGAGGTGACCGCATCCAGGCATGTGAGCTTCTTTGCTTTTTCACTGGCCAGGGGAAAGGAACTGGCCTATCGTCACGAGCAGATTGAATGGATGAGAAGTCAGGGCTTTGAAACCGTGGAGAACGTTCCCGTAAACCGCAATACTCTCGCAAAGGCAGTCGAAGGCTTTGCCGAAAAGATTGCGGATTTTGAAATTCCGTCTGACGGACTTGTGCTCATATATGACGATATTGAATACGGCAGATCTCTTGGCACAACGGCCAAGTTCCCTAGGGATTCAATAGCCTTCAAGTGGGCAGACGAGCTTGCGGATACAGAGCTTAGGGAAATCATCTGGAACGCATCCAGAACCGGCCTTATCAATCCGATTGCTGTCTTTGCACCTGTTGAGCTTGAAGGCACAACGGTAAGCCGTGCCTCTGTTCACAATGTGAGCATCGTTGAAGATCTGAAGCTTGGAATAGGGGACACGATCAGCGTTTACAAGGCAAACATGATAATTCCGCAGATTGCGGAAAACAAGACAAAGAGCGGAACAGCTGCGCCGCCGGACACATGTCCTGTCTGCGGAGCTGCAACTGAGATACATGATGAAAACGGCATCAGAACATTGCACTGTCCAAATGCCGAATGCCCTGCCAAAATGGTGAAATCATTTACCCATTTTGTCAGCAGGAACGCCATGAACATCGAGGGGCTTTCAGAGGCCACTCTGGAAAAATTCATCGACGAGGCAATGATAAAGACACCTGCCGATATTTTCAGAATGGACAGGTGGCGCGACCGCATCGTGACCATGGACGGATTCGGCGAGAAGTCATTTGAGAATCTGATTGCCGCAGCGGAGAAGGCCAGCCACACAACACCGGCGCGACTTCTCTATGCGCTGGGAATTCCGAACGTCGGCGTGGCCAATGCGAAGATGATTGCGAAGGCCTGCAGAAACAAGTGGGATGACATACAGAAGCTTGACGAAAATGCTCTTGTTGCCATTGAAGGAATAGGGGACATAATGGCGAAGGCCTATGTGGAATTTTTCGCAAAGGCAGACAACAGGCAGAAGGTAGAAGACCTGCTGAGCCTCCTGGACATTGACGAGAGCTTTGAGGAATCAGGCAGCGTTCTCGAAGGCAAGACCTTCGTTATTACCGGAAGCCTTGAGCACTTCGAAAACAGAGACGCCTGCAAGGCGAAAATCGAGGAGCTGGGCGGCAAGACAGCGGGCTCGGTCAGCGCCAGGACCAGCTATCTGATTAACAACGACATTACGTCGGCTTCATCAAAAAATAAAAAAGCCAAGGAGCTTGGCGTGGAAATAATTACTGAAGAAGATTTTCTGGAGATGATAAAGTGAAACTGCCAACAGGAAAACTGGACAGCGATCTCCTCAGGGAGATTGTCTTCGACAAAATCAAATACAGAAGCGATGATGTCAAGGTAAGGCCCGGCATCGGCGAAGACTGTGCCGTAATGGACTTCGGAAGCTGCGACTGCATCATGTCCACAGACCCCATTTCGTCGGCGGTCAATGACATAGGAAGACTGGCCATTCACATTACCTGCAATGACATCGCATCAAATGGAGTTCATCCACTGGGAATAATGCTAGCATGCATGCTCCCGGAGGGAACCACGGCAGAGGATGTTGAACACATCATGGGACAGGCGGCAGAAACTGCAGCCGGACTGAATGTGGAAATAATAGGCGGCCATACGGAAATAACGCCGGCTGTTAAACAGCCTGTAATTGTATCGACGGCAATAGGTAAATGCCTTTCGGGACAGTTCCAGAGCGGCGATAACATGGAGCCGGGCGATTACATCATGGTCACCAAGTCAGTGGGACTTGAAGGAGCGGGAATAATTGCCTGTGATCATGCGGAGAGGCTGGACCTTACTGAAGAGGAACTGGAAAGGGCCAGGTCGTTTCTTCAGATGACCAGCGTGGTTCCTGAAGGAGTTGCCGCCGGCAAAGTCGGAACACATGGAATGCATGACATTACTGAAGGCGGCATTCTGGGATCCGTATGGGAAATGTGCCAGATATCTCACAGAGGTGCAGAGGTCTGGGAAGAGGCAATCCCCCTTGAAGCGGAGACGGCAAAGATCTGCGAACAATGTGGAATCAATCCTTTCCGCTTGATATCAAGCGGCTCAATGGTAATAATAGTACCAAAGGACAGACTTGCGGAAATGGAAAAGGCCATGGCAGATGCGAAAGTCAGGGCATCGGTTATCGGCATAATAAGAGAAGAGGCAGAAGGAATATGCATGGCTTCCCATACGAAGACATGCGGAGCAGAAGGCGAAGGACGAATCAGGACAAAAATTGACCCGCCTTATGCAGATGAAATTTATAAGGTGGTGGAATAAAAATGGCTACATATCTTATCTTACTGGCACTGTTGCCCGGAATACTCATAATCATTTATATTTTCAGAATGGACAAGGTAGAGCATGAACCATGGAGCCTGATTATCAAGCTGGTACTGTTCGGAGCGCTTTCCTGCCTGCCTGCATTGTTCCTGGAAAACCTCATCAGCACCGGAAATCCGGGACTTCAGGTGGGAACCTTCGAGTATGCTGTGTTTACTGCCTTTGTAGTGGCAGCCCTCTGCGAAGAAAGCTGCAAATATGCGCTTCTGAGACTTGGGTCCTGGAGAAACAAGAATTTTGACTTCAGGTTTGACGGTATAGTTTATGGCGTTTCGGTCGCTGTTGGTTTTGCACTTCTGGAAAACGTACTGTACGTTATGCAGGGCGGTCTTGGAACTGCCATCATGAGAGGACTCATGGCAGTACCACTCCACGCTTTCTGCGGAGTATTCATGGGAATATTCTACGGTGCATCCAAGAAGGTCAGCATCCAGGGAAAGAAGGGCAAAGCCGGCGGATATACCCTGCTGGCACTGATAATTCCTATGATTATTCACGGAATTTACGACTCGCTCGCATTCATGAATAATGGATTTGCAACTGCACTGCTGCTTGCCTTTGTAGTATTCATGTACTTCATGGCAATCAAGTACGTAAGAAAGTTTTCAAAGGATGACTGGAAGGCAGGCTTCTACACTAAGGCTCTTTCAGACCTTACCCTTGACGATAAAAATTAAAGATAATATAATTGAGAAGCAAAAGAAGAGGATTGCCCTTTGATGGTTCCGTATGCATGGTTTGGGTCCTGCGCAATGGGATGCCGTGAACCTTGTCAGGTCCGGAAGGAAGCAGCAATAAGCGGAAGTTCTTATGTGCCGCAGATAAGCCTTCTC
>JAUNIQ010000066.1 GCA_030535275.1 Bacillota bacterium
GCGCAACTGGTTTGGGACCAGTGGGCCGCGGGTTCAAATCCTGCCACCCCGACCAATTAAATATGTGGGCCATTAGCTCAGTTGGTTAGAGCGTCCGGCTCATAACCGGCAGGTCCTGGGTTCGAGTCCCCGATGGCCCACCATTTACAAATCAATAAGTTTACAAATGTTTGCCCAGATAGCTCAGTTGGTAGAGCAGGGGACTGAAAATCCCCGTGTCCTTGGTTCGATTCCGAGTCTGGGCACCATTTTTGTTTTTTGGCAGATTTGAAGATGGAACATATTGACTGAAAAAAACTGAAATAATAAAATTATATTGACCTGAGAGTACAGCCTTAATAAAGAAATTAAACTTGAAGGGCATAATGAGAATAATGAAAAAGATAATATAATTTCTAATAGTAACCGCAATGGTTATCACATCACTAGGTTTTTCGGCACCGCTTTCAGCATCTCCAAGAAGCTCAAGAAGGGAAAGAAGTACAACAGCAAGTTCAGTAGCATTGTGACAAAGAAATGCAGAAGATAGACAATGAATAACAAGCCGATAATTTTTGACACATCAGACGGCCAGGAGCTGAGAATCAACATGATCAGCCCCTGGCTGAAAAAATATTTTGAGGAGGAGAACCGGAATGATTCCCGCACTCTGAAGATCGTTAAGCTCTCACTCGACGGCGATTTCACATGCCCCAATCGTGACGGAAGCATGGGAAGCGGAGGCTGCTGCTTTTGCTCGGAAAGCGGTTCCGGCGACATGGCCAGCGGAACGGCAGAAGGAGTGCGCAGCGCAATGCAAAGGCAGATTAAGCTTCTTTCTGACAAGTGGCCGGAGGAGAAGTACAATCTGAAATACATGGCGTATTTCCAGAGTCACACCAACACCTATGGCCCGGTTGAGAAGCTGAGGAGCCTCTTTGAAGCGGCCCTTGAAGTGCCTGATGTAGTAGGGCTCGCCATAGCAACCAGAAGTGACTGCATATCCGATGAAGCTCTGGAGCTTCTCGATGAGCTGAACAGAAGAACATTTCTCTGGCTTGAGCTGGGTCTGCAGACCATCCACGATGAAACGGCCGAGGCCATGAATCTGTGCCACAGCTTCAGCGATTATGAGGATGCGGTAAAGCGTCTTAACGAGAAGAACATTCGCATTGTTACCCATCTGATTCTGGGGCTGCCGGGAGAAACGAAGGAAATGATGATGGAGTCGGTTTCCAAAGCATGTGAGACGGGCAGCATCTTCGGCATGAAGCTGCACATGCTCAATGTTGTCAGGGGTTCTCAGATGGCAGTGAAGTATCCGGGCTACATTCCTTTCGAAAGCATGGAGGATTACATCGACCTGCTTATAGGCGCTCTGGAAATTATTTCGCCTGAAATAACCATGCACAGAATTTCGGGGGATGCTCCGCGAAGAACGCTGATTGCACCGGAATGGAGCTATCAGAAGAGGACCATTCTGAACAATATTCACAGGGAAATGAAGATGAGAAATACCTGGCAGGGAAGACTGGCAAAAAGCTTGACACACCAGGTACTCTAGTATAGAATGTTGACATTATTTTTCAAATAAACATATGAAGACTCTGCTCTTTTGGAAAGCTGTACAGAGAATACGCGTCACCGGCTGAGAGCGCGTTAGGGTGAGTAGTGAGTATGGGAACGCTTCATCTGGGGAAATGACAAAGCCAGATTAATATAAGCGGATGCTGATTTCAGCATCAATACGGGTGGCACCGCGGGTTATATGAATACTCGTCCCGGGAATCTAATGATTTCCCGGGACTTTTTAGTTTCCGGGGTAAGGAAAAAAGAAAGGGAGAAAAGAAATGTACAGATTCAGTACATTTAACCCCCCCTGTGACGTAATTGTCGCAGCGGCTTCTTTAGTGTATAATAAATTGTTAAAATATGTGGTTTTTTGGCAGGGACATATTAATGAAAGAAAAGAAACAGGCGAACAGTTTTGCCGAAAGCAATTTCATAATGGAAAACACGCGAATGATGCCCGATAATTCCATGGGAAAGGAGGTGGAAAAACCGGGTCTGCTTCTTCACAGCTGCTGTGGACCATGCAGTTCAAGCGTAATCGAAAGACTGGCAGGAGAGTTCACCATTACAGTGTTCTTTTACAATCCCTGCATTACCGATGAGAAGGAATATAAGCTGAGAAGAGATTCGCAGATTAAATTCATAGAGAGTTTTAATCAGGAACGCATGGATCTGCCTAACATCAGATTCATGGAAGGACCTTATGAACCGGGTGAATTCTTTGAGCTGACAAAAGGCCACGAAGAAGACCCAGAGGGCGGAGCGAGATGCGCCATCTGCTTCAGACAGAGACTTGAGAAGACTGCACAGAATGCTGCAATAGCAGGCTGCGACTTCTTCGGAACAACGCTTACGGTCAGCCCTCACAAGAATTATGAAATCATTTCGGGAATAGGTCGTGAGATTGCCATGAAGTACAATTTGTCCTTCCTCGACCGGGATTTCAAGAAGCAGGACGGATTCAGGAGATCAATCGAACTGTCAAAGAAGTATGAGTTGTACCGACAAAATTACTGCGGCTGCGACTTCAGCAAAATATAGATGTTAAAACAGAAAAAAGAATTGGAGGAGAAATGTCAAATTTAGTAATACCAAAAGGTTATGCACCGATTATCGATTATATGGAAAGCCAGAGAGCCATCAAGAAAATAAAGGACTATTTTCAGCAGGAGCTGGCTTACGGGCTGCAGCTCAGAAGAGTATCTGCACCGCTTTTTGTTGCGCCGGAAACAGGATTGAACGATGACCTTAACGGCGTTGAGAGAGCTGTAAGCTTTTCGGTTAAGGATCTGGGCGAGAAGGAAGTTGAAATTGTTCAGTCCCTGGCCAAGTGGAAGAGAATGGCCCTCGGCAGATACAACTTCAAGCCGGGAACAGGTCTTTACACGGACATGAACGCAATCAGAAGAGATGAAGAGCTTGACAACCTTCACTCGATTTACGTTGACCAGTGGGACTGGGAAAAGGTAATTACAGGAGAAGAGAGAAACAGCGACTATCTTCATGAGGTTGTTACGATTATTTACAATGCACTGAAGAACCTGAATGATTTTGTAAACAGACATTATAACGAACTCAGAACAGAACTGCCTAACGAGATATTTTTCATCACATCCCAGGAGCTTGAGGATATGTATCCGGACCTTGACAGCAAGGAAAGAGAGGACGCGATCTGCAAAGACAGGCGCGCTGTTTTCGTTGAAAAAATCGGCGGTAAGCTAAAGTCTGGAAAGCCTCATGACGGAAGAGCTCCGGACTATGATGACTGGGAACTCAATGGGGATATTCTCCTCTGGAATGATATCCTTGGCCACGCATTTGAAATTTCCTCAATGGGAATCAGAGTGGATGAGGAAGCCATGGACAGACAGCTTAAGCTGGCGGGAGCAGAAGACAGAAGAGAAAAGGATTATCACCAGATGGTTCTGAATAAGGAACTGCCGTACACCATAGGTGGAGGAATCGGTCAGTCAAGACTTTGCATGTACTTCCTGAGAAAGGCTCATATTGGCGAGGTTCAGTCTGCAATATGGCCAAAGGAAATGATTGAAGAATGTTCAGCAAACGATATTATCCTGCTGTAAGCTTCGTGAGGATTAGAGAGTGAAATACGTAAACGTTGTAATTGACAATAAGAGCAACAGCACGGACAGCCTGTTCACATATGCCTGCAGCGACGAAAGCGTCAGAGCAGGCAGCAAGGTGACGGTTCCCTTCGCCAGATCAAAGAATCCCAGGGAAGGGTATGTCGTATCGCTTATAGACGATGAGACTCAGATTGACGGGGAACTGAGAAAAAAACTGAAGCAGGTAACTGAAGTTGACGGAGAAGTATCTCTTACTGAGGAGATGATCCGCACGGCTGTCTGGATGAAGGGAAGATATCTCTGCAGATACATTGACGCCATCAGGTGCTTTACGCCTGCAGGAACGGCTGCGAAAAGAAGACAGGAGCAGAATTCACTGGAGGGGAACGAAGGTGAAGCGGAAGCTGTTGAGAATCTGACCGACGAGCAGAAGAAGGCAGTTGATGAAATAAGCTCTGCAATCAGAAAAGGTGAGCATGACAGATTTCTCATTCACGGAGTAACGGGAAGCGGCAAGACAGAGGTCTATATAAGAGCGGCAAGAGAAGCCCTGGATGAGGGAAAGGGCGTCATTGTCCTGGTTCCGGAAATATCACTGACGGGGCAGATCATTGAAAGATTCCTTGCTAATTTCGGAGAGAACTCCGTGGCCGTTCTTCACTCCAGACTATCGGCCAGTGAAAGATATGACCAGTGGAAGCGTATCAGAGAAGGCAGAGTCAGAATAGTAATCGGCGCCAGGTCGGCTGCTTTTGCACCTGTAGAGAAGCTGGGGCTGGTGGTAATCGACGAGGAACACGAGTCAACCTACAAGTCCGACTTTACGCCGAAATATGACACTACAGAAGTTGCGCTGAAGAGACTTCAGGATCAGGACAACAAAGGCGTGCTGGTGCTGGGAAGCGCGACGCCTTCAGTGGTAACCTACAACAGGGCCATGGAGGGCATCTACAAGCTGATAAAACTAACCAAGAGATATAACGAGACACAGCTGCCGGAAACGGAAGTTGTGGACATGAGGCAGGAGCTGAAAGACGGCAATAAATCCGTAATCAGCAGAAGGCTGGCGGAGGAGATGCAAAGGCAGCTGGCTGCAGGTCAGCAGGTAATGCTCTTCCTGAACAGGAGAGGATACTCGACCTTTGTGTCCTGCAGAGAATGCGGAAATGTTATCAAGTGTCCGACCTGCGGACTGTCTCTGGTATATCACAAGGGCAGAGGAGGCGGACGGATGGTCTGCCACTACTGCGGGCATGAAGAGAAGGCACCGACAGCATGTCCTGAATGCGGCAGCACCTTTGTAAGGTATTTCGGAAGCGGAACAGAAAAAATCGAAGAGACCGTCAGAGAGCTTTTCCCTGACAAAAGCATAGAGAGAGTTGACCTGGATTCCGTGAAGAAAAAGGGCGAACTCACGAGGAAACTGAAAGCCTTTGAAAAGGGAAAGACGGATATTCTCATAGGAACCCAGCTCATAGCCAAGGGGCTGGATTTCAAGAACGTTGGCCTGGTCGGAATAGTGTCGGCTGATGTGAGCCTGAACATTCCGGATTTCAGATCTCCGGAGAGAGCCTTCCAGCTGATTACCCAGGCTGCCGGAAGAGCCGGCAGGGGCAATAAGGAAGGGCATGTAATTATCCAGACCTACAGCCCTGAACACTATGCGGTTGTCATGGCGGCGGAGCAGAACTACGAACAGTTCTACAGGGCCGAGGATAAATTCAGAAGCTACATGACCTATCCGCCTTACAGTGACATATTCCAGATTGTGTTCACCTCCGAGAGGGAACTTTCTGCCAGAGCCGGCGCAGAGAAGTGGCACAGGAGACTGCTTGAAATAATGCCGGCAGAAGACAGAAGCAATGTCTTCGAACCTCAGCAGGCATACATGAGCAAGATAAGGGATGTGTACAGATATTCCATGATAATAAAGTGCCCGAAGGGCAGCAGGCAGAAATCCGCGGCTCTGATTCAGAAAATCAGGGAAGAAGAGATTGCGGAAACGAGAAAGAAAAAACAGGATTACATAGCTGTGGTGGATATTAATCCGTACAGCTTCACATAGGAGGGAATATGGCATTAAGAAACATAGTTACAGAAGGAGATCCGATACTGAGAAAGGTGTGCAGACCTGTAGGCGAAGTAAGTCCGAGAATTCAGATGATTCTTGACGACATGGTGGAAACCATGAGAGACGCCAACGGTGTAGGCCTGGCAGCACCGCAGGTTGGAATTATGAGAAGAATGTTCGTCGCAGAACCGACTCCTGAAAGAGTATTCTGCTTTGTTGATCCTGAAATCGTAAGCATGGAAGGCGAGCAGGAAAGTGAAGAAGGCTGCCTCTCCGTACCGGGAATGGCAGGAACAGTCATCAGACCTGAAAAAATCAGAATCAGGGGCCTGGACAGATATGGCAAGATGCAGGACTACAAGTTCGAAGGCTTTGACGCAATAGTAATGTGTCACGAATTCGATCACCTTGAAGGCGTGCTCTACATCGACAAGGCTGATGATGTTCATGAACTGAGCGAAGAACCAGAGGAAGAATAATGAAACTGATATACATGGGAACACCCGACTTCGCAGTTCCGGCACTTGAGGCGCTGCATGAAGCGGGACACGAAATTGAATACGTGGTAACTCAGCCGGATACGGTCAGAGACCGCGGCAAGAAGGTAAAGTTTCCTCCGGTAAAGGAGAAGGCGGTGGAACTGGGCATACCTGTTCTGCAGCCTGAGAAGCTGAAATACAACGAGGAATTTCTTGAAACCATAAGGGCGGCTGAACCTGATGCGATAATAGTTGCCGCCTACGGCAAGATTATTACTAAAAGAATCCTCAACACTCCGAAGTACGGATGCCTGAACATTCACGGATCGCTCCTTCCGAGATTCAGAGGAGCAGCACCTATTCAGGCTGCGATTATTGAAGGCGATGAGGAAACGGGCATAACCATCATGCAGATGGAGAAGGGCCTTGATACAGGCGACATGCTTGCAAAGGCAGCAACGAAGATTGACAGCAAAACCGGCGAGCAGCTCCACGATGAGCTGGCGGTCATGGGAGCAGAGCTGATCGTGAAGACTCTTGAAGAGCTTCAGGCAGGCACAATTGTCCCTGAAAAACAGGATGACAGCCTGTCGACCTATGCACCTATGATTTCCAAGGAAGACGGACATGTGAACTTCTCACTTGACCCTGCAGCCATAGAAAGGCGAATCCGTGCATTTGACCCGTGGCCGGGCAGCTTCGCAGACCTTGGAGACCGCAGATTCAAGTTCTGGAAGGCAGAGGTTATCGAGTCTGATTCGAAAGCGCCGAACGGCACCGTTCTCGCGGCAGGCGAAGAGGGCCTGGATATTGCCGCAAACGGCGGTGTACTAAGGGTTACAGAGCTTCAGGCACCGGGCAAGAAGAGGATGGCTACAGGCGACTATTTAAGGGGCAATTCCATTGAAATCGGGGCTGTTTTAAGATAAAATATAGTGTGAGGTGATTTTATGTATTACGGTTTTGATCCAACGATAATAATTCTGATTCCGGCAATCATTTTCACCATCTATGCACAGGGAAAAGTCAAGAGTGCATACAGCACATATTCACGCATTCCTGTAAGAAGCGGCATAACAGGTGAACAGACAGCCAGAATGATTCTTAACAGTAACGGAATGGGCCATGTTCCCATTGCGGACGTTGCCGGAGAGCTGACCGACCATTACGATCCCCAGAAGGATCTCATGAGACTGTCAACCGGAATACGAAACGGAAATTCCATTGCGGCAGTTGCAATAGCAGCTCATGAATCCGGACACGCCATTCAGGACGGATCCAACTACGGCTTCCTGAAATTCAGAATAGCCATGGTACCGGTTGTGAATCTGGTTTCCGGAGCATCCTGGCCGCTTATCATAATTGGAATCCTGATGATTGCCGCAGGACAGGCATTCGGGAATATCATATTTGATATCGGGGTAATCATGTTCCTTGTGGTTGTGCTGTTCCATACGATAACGCTGCCTGTAGAATTTAATGCAAGCAAGCGCGCACTGGCACAGCTTACGGAACTTGGAATAGTAGATGAAACTGAAATTAAAGGCGCTAGAAAAGTTCTGTCTGCAGCAGCAATGACATACGTTGCCGCACTGGCAGTATCGATTCTCAACCTTGTAAGAATACTCGCTATAAGGGGGAGCAGCAACTGATGGATAAAAACAGGAAAACAGCATATCTGGCACTGCTGGATGTACATGCAAGAAAAGCGTACTCAAATTTCGCACTGAACCACAAAATCACAATGAATAAACCAAATTCTCCTGCTTTTGTAAGAGAACTGGTTTACGGAGTACTGGAGAACAAGCTGACTCTGGATTACTACATTGACGAACTGGTTGATGAGGGAATCGAAAGCCTCAAGCCTGCAGAACTGACAATTCTCAGAATGGGAATGTACCAGATGACAGGAATGGACTCAGTACCTGAATATGCAGCAGTAAGCGAGAGCGTAGATCTGGCGAAAAAATACTGCAAAGGCAGAGCAGGCCTTGTTAATGGAGTTCTCAGAGAATTTCAGAAGAGAAAGGGCAACATTGAACTGCCGTCAAAGGAAGAAAATCTGATAAAGCATCTTTCAATAAAGTATTCCTACGAACCATGGATTATTGAACTGTGGCTCAAGTACTATGACGAGCCATTCGTTGAAGAACTCCTGGCAGCAGGAAACACCAAGCCGCCGCTCACAATCAGAATGAACTGGCTGAAGGTCCGCAAGGAAGACCTGAGGAAGGCACTTGAGGACAGAGGCTATGAGGTTGAGGATGGCATCATGTGTCAGAATGCACTCAACGTCAAAGGCAGCGGACTTCTTGAATCAGAACTTTACAGACACGGACTCTTCACTCCACAGGATGAAAGCTCAATGCTCGTATCCGAAAAGCTGGGAGTGAAGCAGTGAGATACAGTAATGGATGTATGTGCTGCTCCGGGCGGCAAGACTACAGCCATTGCAGAGAGAATGAACAACACAGGCAGAATTCTGGCATCGGACATCTACCGCAGAAAGCTTGACCAGGTTGACGAGGAAGCAAGAAGACTGGGCATCACAAACATCGAAACGAGATCATGGGATGCAACAAGAGTTGACTCCAACATGTTTAAGAGAGCTGACTGCGTTCTGGTAGACGCACCTTGCTCGGGACTGGGCGTTGTAAGAAGAAAGCCTGAAATAAAATACAAGGAAAAGAACGGCGAAACAGCGATGCTGCCTAACAAGCAGTTCGCGATACTGTCGGCATCATCCTCATACGTTAAGCCGGGTGGAACAATTCTGTACAGCACATGCACAATAAACCCGGAAGAAAACGAACAGGTTGTTGACCGATTCCTCAGAAGCCATGGGGATTTTGAAAAGGTGGAAGCAACTCAGCTCCTGCCAAACGTTAATGGAACAGACGGATTCTATATCTGTGTGATGAAGAGAAGAAAAGCGGAGGACTAATGCTGCAAATAGGATTTAAATGCAACAGAGGAGTTGTTAGGAAAAACAACGAAGATGCGTGTTTTGTAATACCGAACCAGGATGTATACATAGTAGCAGACGGTGTAGGAGGAAATAACTCGGGAGAAATCGCTTCAAGATCGGCAGTTGAGTGTCTGGCAGCCTTTGTCAAGGCAAACGACCTGGCCCTCTGTACAAGCCCTGAAGAAATCTTCGGTTTCCTGGCCGAGGCCATCGATATTGCAAACAATACGGTTTATCAGAAGGGAATATCTGACCCGGCATGCAGAGGAATGGCAACAACGGTTGTCATGTCATACATCAAAGACGGATCTGCATATCTGGCAAATATAGGCGACAGCAGAGCATATCTGTTCCGCGAAGGAAGACTCAAACGCATTACCAAGGATCACACCTACGTCAACGAACTCATTGAAAAGGGGCTGATTACCGAGAAGGATGCCGAGAGTCACAGTCAGAAGAACGTCATCACCAAGGCTCTCGGTGCAGAATCGAGCGTTGAGCCTGATTTCTATAAAGTCAATCTGGCGGAGAGAGACATCATGGTGCTCTGTTCAGACGGACTTTATGGAGAGGTCGGAGAAGACAAAATTACCGAGCTGCTTGCAAAAGCAGACAGTGAGAACATGTTGATGAACGACCTCTGTGCCGATTTTGTCGACGAAGCCATACTGGCAGGCGGCAGAGACAACATTACAGT
>JAUNIQ010000067.1 GCA_030535275.1 Bacillota bacterium
CAATTTACAACCACCACCCGGGGGGGGGGGGGGCGGGGGGGGGTGCCTCACGCCCCCCGCCACACCCCACCCCCGACCCCCTGTCCCACCTCCTGTCCCATTATTTCACGCATAACGCGTACGCTAATAAGCGGGCAGTCCACGGGCATGAGAAGATAGCCTTCTTTGCCGGATGCGGATGCGGCACGAAGACCTGTTTTGATTGACGAGAGCATTCCTGTTTCGTAGTCAGGGTTATAGGCGATGTTTACGTCTGCAGTTTTAAGAACGGCTTCCAGTTCTTCTCTGTTGTGGCCGCTTACGACTGTGATGTCGCTGATGCCTGCTGCCCTGGCGCTTTCGATGAGTCCTTCAACTGCCGTGCTTCCTGCAACAGGAAGAAGAGGCTTGAAGGCTTTCATTCTTGATGAAAGGCCTGCAGCCAGAATTACTGCTCCGTATTTTTCTCCGTAGCTCTCGCTTTTTTCTCTGTCGTACCCTATTTTCATAATGCTCTTCTTATCGTGATATTATTCTAATCGTGAAGTTTAGCCATTGTCTCTGCGTGCTTTACAGCTGCAGCACCCTCGTTGTGCTCAGCTCTTGCCTTTATTATTTCAGCTGCGATGCTGACTCCTATTTCCTCAGGTGTTTCTGATTTAATGTCCAGCCCGATTGGTGCATACACGGAATCCAGCTCTTCCTGTGTGAAGCCTTCCTTCAGAAGCTGCTCAAAGAGCAGAGCATTCTTCCTGCGGCTTCCGATCATTCCAAGATATGCATGAGGCTTCCTGAGTGCCTGACGCAAAACCTGCAGGTCCCCTTTGTGACCTCTGGTAATGATAATGATGAAGCTATCCTCATCGGTTTCTATCTCCTCGAAGCAATGGTCGAAATTATCGCAGACGATTGTTGCCTTTGCATCCGGGAAGCGTTCCGGATTTGCGTATTCTTCTCTGTCATCGATGATTGTGGTTTCGAAATCCACGTGGCGAAGCACGGGATCCAGAGCCAGTGCAACATGGCCGCCTCCGAAGAGGTAAGCCTGACTGGAGCCCTTGAAATCCTCTACGAAGCTGCCCGGATTCTGAGGGTCGATGTACTCAATCTGGATTGTTGCGTCTCCGCCGCAGCCCATTTCCAGAGCACCTTCTCCACTCTTCTTTTCGTCCAGGTAGAACTCGTAGGTCCTGATCTTTTCCTTTGTCTCAAGCTGCTCGCGGCAGTGCTTTTCGGTTTCTGCTTCCAGAAGTCCGCCGCCAACGGTTCCCCATGTATTTCCTTCGATGTTCATGAGCAAAATTGCATCGCGCTTTCTCGGCGCACTGCCCTTTGTTGCCACAACCTTCGCAATTACGAAGGGAACATCCTCTTCTATAAATTTTCTAGCTATATATGAAATCTTATCTGCCATTTTTATTCTCCGTTTCTTTCCTTATCCATTCTGCCGTCTCCCGGAACCACCTTGTCCAGCATCTTGAGCGAGCTTCCGCACGGGCAATCCGTGAGTACCCACCTGCTGAAATCTCCGGTTCTGTATCTGATAAACGGCATCCCCTTTCTTGTCAGGGTTGTAAATACTATCTCTCCGTAATTGGAGAAGCCAGGTGTGTTTCTTCCTTCAGTCTCCGGCACAACTTCTCCTGTGAGCGGGTTAATCAGTTCAATGTACAGGTCCGCTTCCCTGATATGGTGCCCGCGGCTGTATCCGCAGGTAACTGCACAGCCAAGTCCCATCTCAGTCATTCCATAGTGCTCAAATACCATGCACTGGAACACATCCTCCAGCATCAGTGCCGTATTGTCCGGAATGAATTCACCGCTGAGCAGGACGCTTCGAAGATAAATCTCTTCCGCTCCATTTGCCATTTCCTTCTCCGCCTGGCGTGCCAGCGCAATCATATGGGTTGGAGATGCCACGACAGATGTTACACCTTCATCCCTAATCAGCTGCAGGATTTTCTCCATATCCTTCTTGTCCGGAAGACCATACTCGATGGCCTGAGCACCCATATCGCGAATGCCCTGACCCAGAAGAAGGCCCAGTGACCCTTCCGATAATGCCGGCATGAGAATGAGCACCTTGTCAGTACTGTCTGCTATGAGCCTCATGCCATGGTTGAAGTGATCCACCGTAAGCTGCTGATCTTCCTCGGTAAAGTACACTCTCTTCGGCTTGCCAGTAGTTCCGCTTGTCTGCAGAGTTACTATTCTGCTTATCTGCGACGGACTCACACAAAGAAAGTCTTTCTCTCTTTCACGAAGTTCATCTGCCGTTGTAAACGGTATTTCTGCAAAAGCAGACTCCCCTATTTTCTCAGCATAAAAAGGACTGTTTGCCTTTGCATATTCTACGACTTCCACCAGCTTCTCTTCCGTGTATTTATCAATAGCCTCGCGCAAGGTCACGTTGGCCACGTCCGGTCTGCCGCCGAAGTAGTCGCTGAGTTTTTCTACTGTCCAGATATCTAAATCAAGTGCCATGTAACCTCCTATGCAATCGGCTTCTGAGCGACCAGAATGAAGTATCCGATCTTTCTCTTCTTGCCGTTAATTTCCCATTTCAGGTTGGAGCAGATATTGTCAAGTGAACCCTCGTCCATGAGAGTCTGTGCCACGTAATTGTTCAGGTCTTCAGTGCGGTCCTCAAATGCCAGCACCTTATAGCCTATCTCTTCCTCCACCATTCTGATGAGCTGTTCCTTAAAGAAAGCGCCCTCATATCTGAAGTTAACGAAACGCATTACGGTGCCTTCATCACAGTCGCCTTCCTGATGAGGAATTCTCGCCTGGCGGTCAGCTTCAATTTCAACTGCCTTTACCTGCTTAGGATCCGGATCAATTTCATAGAGGTCTGTAATAATCAGACGTCCGCCCTTCTTCATGACGCAGTATGCTTCGTGCAGCGCCTCGTCCGGCTGATTTATCATGCTCAGGGAGCACTCAAAGGTCACGCCGTCAAAGGTAAATGAAGTGTAGTCGTCCAGGAAACTGCCGTCACCGAACTTTACGTCGATTCCCGGATAGCGTTCCTTGGCGATTTGTATGTCGGAAAGGTTCATCTCGATTCCTTCAGCCTTCAGCCCCAGTTCGTTCAGGTGATTTACCGTATCTCCCTGGCCGCAGCCGATATCGAGGATTCTGCTTCCCATCTTGAAATTAGCTATTTCAAGCGCTCTGTCTGTAATATTAAATTCTCCCGGTCTTTTCAGTGCCATTGTATTTCTCCTTGTTTGAATATTTCTATTGCATTATAACACGCATTTCCGCTTCAGCTTCTGTAAATTGTATTGTATGCGCAGAACGGTACCAGTCTGTAATCGTCGGTCAGCTGCACAACCCTGCAGCGCTTCAGCCTCTCAGCATCCAGGTTGGTCAGATCCTGGAAGGCCATTCCCGTCACTGTGAATGTGTTGCGCCTGTAATAAGTCAGGAACTCGTCCATATCCGTTATCTCTTCGGAGCTCTTGTATTTTGATGCAAAATCAACCTCAGCACAGTTGCAATCTTCACTTGATCCGCAGCAGCAATCCGATTCTTTGGGAATCTTAATATCCCACTTGTCCAAAACGTAGTCGCGGTCCTTCCTGATTACTTCAAGCTGGTCTGCCTGTGTCATGTCGCAGCAGCCCACTGATACTACGCCGCTCGGTGCCTCGCAGCAGCACGGCTCCGGCTCAGCATCGCTGCAGCAGCATTCTCCCGGCGCCGCCGTATCGCAACAGCTGACGCCGTCTTCACGCTGTTTAGGCGAAATAGTGCAGCGCACACTGCCGTCCGGTTCCTTAATGTATGTGGAATAGAAGCAGCAGAGCGTATGTCCCGTTGAAATAGGAAGTGAATCTGTATACCTGAATTCCGGTCTCTGTGCTTCCAGTTCGCGCAGCAGACCGAACATTGTGATTCTGCCTTCAAGCTCATCTCCGTCAGGGTAGCGCCCGAAGAATGATGCCGGCTGGAAATGAACGCCCTTGATAACGTTTACGTTTTCAAGGAGGAAGTCCATCATCTCACCGATGTTGTCGTCATTAACCCCGCGCACTACAGTCGGCACAATGGTTACTGCCAGACCCGCCTTTTCGCAGTTACGAATTGCCTGGACCTTCTTCTCAAAGAGCGCTTCCCCTCGAAGCTTCATGTATATATCATCTCTGGTGCCGTCAAACTGCATGAAGATTACCGATGCACCTGCGTCCTTCAGGACCTGTGCATAGCCCTCCTCCTCAGCCAGTCGGCGACCATTGGAATTAATTTGTACATACTGGAAGCCTTTATCACGAGCCATGCGAATAATCTCCGGCAGGTCATCCCTGACCGTCGGCTCACCGCCGCTTAACTGAATGTTGAACTCGCGGCCATCTTCACCCTGTTCAAGAAGCCAGTCATATTTGGCTCTGATTTCGTCGAGCGTTGGTTCATTCGGATCAACCGAATCACCTGACAGCGCAAAGCAGTACGGACAGTGCTGGTTACAGCGCTGGGTTACGTCTATAAGAACGCAGCAGGCTGTCTGCAGATGGTTCTGACAGTTTCCGCAGTGGAGCGGACATTCGCCGTCGGAATCTGCGCCTTCAGTAAGCGCCTGCTTAGGCGGAATATTCATGACAGGATTCCTGATCCATTCCTTGAAATCGTCCGCACGCTCTGAAGCCAAAGTTTTGAACTCTCCGTGCTCAGGGCACTCCTGAACGAAGTACACTCTTGTTCCGCAATCGCAACAGCCCTCCTCCTGCATGTAATAGGCTTCAATCGGTCTTCGGCAGACCGGGCATATGCTCTGTGTTTTGCTGATAATATTCATTCTCTATCTCCTAGTTGATTGTAAATCGCGAGCCTTTGAAATCAATAATCCCTTCCCGCTTCATGATGTTCAGTTCATTGGACAGGGCCGATCGGTTAACGCAGAGGAACTGTGCCATCTGCTCGCGGCTCATTGGCACGCTTACTGTATCGGTTCCGGCCTTCCCCTGCAGTACGCGCAGGTAGGTCAATATGCGGTCGCGTAGCCCACGCTCTGCCAGAATTTCAAGCTTGTGTGCCATTCTGACATTTTCATCCGCCAGGCGATGCGTTATTTCCCGTCGTATCTCAGCTTCATATTCGGATTTCTCAATGGCAGCCATGGATACAAATCTTACACGCGTATCTTCATTGGCTATGTAGTCCATGGCCGACTTTCTCGTTCTGGAAGCGGCAATTTCCAATGCAAAAACATCCCCGACCTGAAATACATCAACAATGTGCACCTCTCCGTCCGGGTATGCTTTTTCGCAGCGAACACTCCCGCTTTCCAGGATGCAGATTTTACTGATTGCATCTCCTTCCAGGAATATGATCGCATTCTTATCAAATTTTTTACTCGTGCTTTTCAGCCTGCCATCGGCAGTCAGTTTTTTAATAATCTCCATGTAATCATTATACGACGTAAATGTTGGCCGGACAACATTATTTAGTTGACCTTACCGGCATGCATACCTTGGCTTTTTCTCCGCGGAACTGGGTATCCATCAGTCGAACCTCAACATCGTAAAGCTCCTGCATCAGTTCTTCCGTAATTACTTCACGTGAAGGACCTGCTGCCTTAACCTCGCCGTTCCGAAGAACAAAAGCCTTCTCCGCAAAGAGCAGCGCGTGCTCCGGATTGTGCGTTGACAGGATGATTGTGTATCCACTGTCAACGAGATCTCGAATCTTTTCCATTACGCGGAACTGATTGCCGTAGTCCAGATTGGCCGTCGGCTCGTCCATGACAAGAATTCTTGCATCCTGAACAATGGCTCTTGCCAGCAAAACCAGCTGACGCTCACCTCCCGAGATGCGTCCGTATCCTCTGTCGGCCAGATGTGATATTCCCATATCCTCCAGGACTGCCTTTGCTTTTTCCACGTGATGCTTTTTAGGAGTCTCCAGCGGTTTGAGCCCGCCGGTAAGTCCCATTAGGACAATGTCAAGCACCTTGTAATTGAACACCGGCACCGAAGTCTGCGGAATGTAGGCAATCTTCTTTGCTATCTGCGGACGGCTCATCTTTGCCATGTCCTGACCCTCAATGAGAATGTGTCCCTCATAGCCATGCAGGAATTTCAGTATGCACTTGAACAGCGTGCTCTTGCCGGCGCCGTTCGGACCGATAAGTGCAACCAGCTGTCCTTCGTAGGCGCGGAAATTCACGCCCTTCAGAATCTGAGTGTCTCCGTATGAAAAACTCAGGTCTTTTGTTTCCATAATGAGTGGTGCCTTTGAAATATCAGTCATCTTTAATTGCACCTCCCGTAATAATCAGATAAATGAAAATCGGCGCTCCGATAAACGAAGTCAGTATGCCAATCGGTATTTCTGTCGTAGTTGCCAGTCGGGCAACATTATCCACAATAATAAGAAATGTGGCACCAAAGAGAATGTTGGTCGGAATCAGGCTTCTGAAATCGTAACCGAAAATCATCCTGCAGAAATGCGGGATAACCAGACCAACCCAGCCTATAACTCCGCTGATTGAAACACTGATTGCCGTCAGCAGTGTGGCACATACAATAACCAGCAGACGAAGCTTTCCCGTATCGATTCCCATGGAAAGAGCTTCCTCTTCACCAACCGTCAGCAGGTTGATTCTCCATCGCAGGAGGATCAGCGGAACCATTCCCACAATAATAGGTATTATTGCAAAGGCAACATCTCCGGGTTCAACTGAAACCAGACTTCCCATAAGCCAGTATGTAATTGCCGGGAGAGTCTCCTCTGTATCGGCCACGAGTTTAATGAATGATGTTCCCGAGCTTGCCAGCGTACTGATAAGCATTCCCGCAAGCACCATGGCAAGGATAGGGTTGATTTTGCTCTTCAGGCTTATAAGGTATGCCAGCAGTACTGCGCCAAGACCAAAGATAAATGCCATGAGCGAGGTCATGAGTCCTGACATTCCAAGGAGTATGGCAAGAGCCGCTCCGCACCCTGCTCCTGAAGACGCACCAAGAACCCCCGGTGAAACCATGGGGTTCTGGAATATTCCCTGATAACAAACACCTGCAACGGACAGAGCTGCTCCGATAAGCCCTGCCGCCAGTACTCTCGGAAGTCTGATGTGGAAGACTACGGTTTCTGCCGCATCCGGCCAGGTCTGCTGAATATCAAAGAACTTTGAAAGCAGAATCCTGATCAGTTCATCCGGCATGATCGGATATCTTCCCAGCATGAACGATCCGAAGAATACCACTATAAATGCTATTGCAAGTATCAGTGTTTTTATCTTATTTCTTTCGTTGTGCATTATTATTTCAGTGATGAGTTGGCCAGAATGTCTGCCGCTTCATCGTCGCTTAAGTCGTAGTTGTAAAATATCTTGAAGAATTCCTGAGTCTTGTCTACCATGTCGTAGTCATACACATCCGGATAAACCAGATTTCCCAGCCACCAGATGCCGATGATTCTGTTCATTGACGGCGGCTGGCTCATCCAGTTGTACGGAGTATTTGGAATCTCATAGAAGCTGCCATTCTGAACAGCTGTGAGCTTGGCCCATGAATCACTTGAAGCAATTTTGTCGTAGCTTCCGCCCTCAGTTGTAAGGATAACATCCGGATCCATGTTGTAGAGTTCTTCCATGTTAACCGGATTGCCGCCACCGGCGTGATTGATTTCACCAACAACCAGAGCGTTCTTTGCACCGATTATATCTATTACGTCTGCCTGGCATGAACCTTCTGCATTCCCGTCCAGGCCTTCAGGGCCGCCACCATAGAATACGGCCTTCTGTTCCTTTATCTTTGCAGAATTCTCTTCTGCCATTGCCAGAGTGTCTTCAACGAAGCCTGCCAGTTCCTCGGCCTTCTCCTCATTGCCGAGAAGCTCTCCCAAAGTTCTGTAAGCGTCAGGCATCTTGTCCAGAGAAGCCTCAATGAATATTACCGGAATTCCCGTCTGCTCCTGAATGCTGTCCATGTCCTCCTTCTGTGTTGACTTCATGTCACCAACATCAATGATTACCTGCGGATCAGCTGCCAGAATAGCTTCCTCATTCAGATTCGGATTGCTTCCGTAGAACTGCCCGAAAACAGGCATGTCAGCCATTTTTTCAGAAACTATTTTTACCTCCGCATCTGTCGGTTCGTTTGCGATTCCCACCAGCTTGTCCTCTGCCAGCGGCATCATTACCATCTGGGCAACTGCTCCTGCCGGAGCAACTCTTTCTATATTAGCCGGTATTTCAACATCACGTCCGCAGCTGTCTGTAAATATTACAGTATCTCCATTGTCAGCCGTCTCCTGGCTGCCGCTTCCGCATGCTGCAAAACCAAGCGTAACCGCAATACACAGCACAATTGTAATTATCGTTTTAATCTTTTTGTTAATCATCTTATCACCTCTCGATGTTCGAATGATAACACACAATAAAAAAAGAAATGTTGGCGTGCCAACATTTCTAAATCTTTTTATCTGTCCCATCTGATAAAGGCCATTGTGCTCATGTCACTGTGATCCAGCTGCCAGAATTCCTTCTCGCCCTGAGCGTCTCCCCGGGCGCTTCTCTCGCCGCCATCCTTAAGCTCGTGGTACTTCAGATGTTCCCGGCAATATTCTTCAAGAAGTTTCTCCTGCTCGGCCGTCAGTCCATACCGGAAGGTTTCCTTCAGCTTCTCGACGCCTTCATCGAATGAATTGAACTTTGCCACTCTGAAAGGACTCCTTATGAAGAACAGTTCAGGAAAACGGTCCCTGTCCATGAGCTCGTTCATTACAAACCAGTGAACGCCGTAACCGGGTCTCTCGTAGCCGATTGCTTCAGCCACATATCTGTCGTAACCCTTGGTCGGCGTATCCCATGCACCCACGCAGCATCTGCGTGTTGCCACGGACTCAAGCTTCTTCAGAGCATCAGTCAGATCCTCAACAATCAGGGATCTTGATGCAAAGGCAACATCGCACTCAGGCAGATTGCGAATACTCCAGTCCTCGTTCCAGTCAAGCCTGATTGAATGAATCCTGTCAGCCACACCTGCCGCCTCAGCGCCCTCCATGAGAACCTTGAGCATTTCACCCGAAAAATCCGCAGCATAAATCTCATGCCCCTTCTGGGCATAAGGAATAGCCAGGGTTCCCGAAGCACAACCCATGTCAAAGAGTGTATCTCCCGGCTGTATTTCAGCCAGTCTGTAGAACTCTTCTATGTATGGATCCGGTTCATCCGCCTTCTTTCTGAAGCTTGTTGCGAAGCTGTCCCAGAATTCCGATGAGCTGTTCTTTTCTTCGGCCTTCCTGGATTCTTTCCAGATTTTGTTCCAGTCAATGCGCTCCATCAGTCAGTCTGCCTTTGCATTAGATTATTACAGAAGTTCGTCAAGAATATTGCATGCGGTTACTGCCAGTACCGGGCAGATCTTGTCCAGCAGGCCTTCCTGCATGATCTTGTCCATGTCTTCAGGAATCTTCATTCCCAGAAGCTCGTTGCACATGAGAGTTCCGTGCTCAGCGATGAATGCTTCTTCAAATTCAGCCTTCATCTTCATCATTTCTTCCTTGGCCTCAGCGTCGTTCATCTTGTAGTGGCCGTACTTCATTCCGATAGCCATCAGTGAACCTGTAACGCATCCGCATGTTTTGCCCTGGAACAGTCCGCCGCCGAAGCATGCGCCTGCCTTGTAACCGAATTCAGGGTCCATTCCCATGAGTTCAAGGCCGTGTCCGAATGTAACCTGTGAACAGTCCAGTCCGCCGTGATACATTTCCATTGCTTTTTCCTTGGTCATTCCTGCCATTTTTATTTCCTTGTAGTGGTCAAGCGTTTTTGTAACACCACTGCCTAATTTGTTAAGTTCCGTAG
>JAUNIQ010000174.1 GCA_030535275.1 Bacillota bacterium
GATCCTTCTGTGCCACATATTTCTCTCGAAGCTGAAAGAGATCGGTCACATCAAATTCTGTGCTACTACTCGCCTGAACCATGGTGCTGATACTTTTTTTCAGATTATTAGCTATCGCTTTGCGAGCAGGCGTCATTGGGATCAATGTAGGCTGTTCGTTATCCTCTCTGACACGCAATGTGTTGCCCTCAGTAGACGAAGTGTGCTTTTTTTCGATAAATGCTTCCACATCTTTGGCAACGATACGACCATTCGGACCGGACCCAATGATTTCCCTCAGGTCGATACCTTGATTTTTTGCCATGTTGCGCGCCAACCCTGAAGCCTTGACCCTCTTGGCCACACAGGAAGCGCCTTGTTCGGAACCAGCTTGTGCAGTCTCCGTCGCAGACTTCTTCTGTTTCGCAGGAGATTGTTTTTCCATTGTCTGCACAGCACCCTTGATAATCTGATCGTAATCGTTTTTTGTCTTTGCCAGCAGAGCCACCGGGTCTCCAACCTTCACCACATCTCCTGGATACGCAAGAATGTGGATAAAACCACTTTCCGGGCTTTCACATTCCATCATCGTTTTTTCATTTTCATAATTCAGAACGATATCACCTTTTTTGACCTCTGTTCCTTCTTGCGCTAACCATTCAGATATGGTTCCTTCCACCATTGTCAGGCCCGCCTTAGGCATGTTGAAGGAGACATACTCCGGGACTACTTTGGACGATTTTGTTCCTACAGACTCAATCGCATCACTAGTGGTATCAGAAGTGTTCAGTAGCATCTGATACTCTTCCTGCGATTCTGCCAAATAAGCTAGTGTTTCACCTACTTTGACCACATCA
This sequence comes from Bacillota bacterium, assembly GCA_030535275.1. Classification (GTDB taxonomy): domain Bacteria; phylum Bacillota; class Clostridia; order Peptostreptococcales; family Anaerovoracaceae; genus Lentihominibacter. Next base: position 837 of record JAUNIQ010000174.1, read on the forward strand.
CCTGGCTGAGCAAGGATGTGAATAATACCGTCTCCGGGGCATTCACAATCCATAATTGTTTTCTCGTTCTCATAGTTCAGGACAACATCTCCCTTTTTTACTTGTTCACCCTCCTGCACCAACCACTGGGAGATAACGCCCTCTACCATGGTTAGTCCCGCTTTCGGCATATTGAATTGCATACTCATTTCAATCACACAAGGACTTTCCTTGCTTCCTCCTTTCAAAACAAAGTCTTGACCGCATTGACAATCCGCTCCGCATTGGGAATGGAAGCCATTTCAAACGCTACGTTATAAGGTAGCGGTACATCCAAGGCTGCAACGCGAACAACGGGGCCATCCAATTCATCATAGAGTTCTTCCTGAATCATAGCCGCCCACTCTGCTCCCAGTCCGCCAGTCTTTGTTGACTCCTCCACAATAACCACACGGTTGGTTTTTCTGATAGAATCGTAAAGGGTATTCTTATCCAGCGGAGCAATTGTTCTGGGATCAATCACTTCCGCATCAATTCCTTCTGCCTTCAACTGCTCAGCTGCCTCCAGCGCCTTCTTGACCATCAGGCCAACGGCGAGAATTGTTACATCTTTTCCGGGGCGCTTGATATCTGCAACACCAATGGGAATCAGATAGTCCTCCTCGGGGATTTCTTCTTTTACCTGATATAACTGCTTCTGTTCAAAGAATAATACAGGATTGTTACTGCGAATAGCGCTTTTGAGAAGCCCTTTGGCATCATAAGCGGACGAGGGTGTAATAATCGTCAGTCCAGGAGAGTGCAGGAACAGGGATTCCACACAGTTGGAATGCTCTGCCCCCGCTCCAAAAGCAGAACCGGCAG
>JAUNIQ010000175.1 GCA_030535275.1 Bacillota bacterium
TGATGAGATAGTCCCATCCGTTTTCTTCACATATTTGCAGTACCGGCTCGCTTGCATAGAGGCTGTCTCCCATCAGAATAATCGGTAACCGCGGATACTTGCTCTTGATCTTCTTCGCAAGACGCTTGAACGCTTTTGTCTCACAGTCCTGCTTTACCGCATCTTCCCCTTTTCCCTTCACTGCCTGGTATGTCTCATCGTTTTGGATAAATTCACTCCCTATACTCAGCAGCAGGCCTTCTCCCAGATATATCTTCGCTTCCAATACATCTACATGAAAACGGACTTTTTCTTTGTCTGTCCCTTTATTGTGATGGCTCTCCAGGCACTGATCATTAAGTTGGACTGGTCCTTCATATGTCTGTGTCCCATCCACGATTACCAGCCATTTCTTCCTGTACCTGGCATCATTAAAACTCTTCCTGCGGATGCTTTCGTAACAGATCCTATGCAGAACGCCTTCCAGTTCTTTCGGATCCAGCCTTTCCAGATATTCGTTTACTGTTACATGATGAGGCAGATATTCACGGGCTTCCTCTCCGGTCAATGAATAGATATTCGATACAACAATCTCTTTGTTGAACTGGGTAGTCATCTCCTGCATGCTGACAATACCACCAATTCCTTTATAATACAGCGTTGACAGCATTATCCTGTTCGAATACGTGATATATGACCTGTTACGTGGATCATCCGTTTCCGAAAAATACGTCATTAATTCGGGGACATACCGTTTCTGTATCTTATGACACTCAACAGCGGCGTTCTTTTCAAGGGCCGCCGCCAGGCGGGCTTCCTTTCTTCCCATATGCAGCTCCTTTGCGAAAAAGTTTTTCTTTCATTATACTGTTTTCGCACAGAAACTGTATTATTAGTGCGAACAAAATTTACCTTTCATAACTGGCTGACGTCCAGCCTTGTAAGGTAAATCAATCAAAGCCAGCTTTTTTTAGTGCCTCACAAGATTTTGAATGGTTTTCCATAAATCTCAGGATTTTCAGGAAAGTTATCCACATCCTACAGTTGTTTTTTCCCTTCCTTTGCCTGGTTTTTGTGGAATACTTTTTCTTCTTCCTCTTGTAAGGCATCACCGCCTTTGCTATACTTTATTTACACGAAGCCTTTTGATTTCAGCTTCTTGTTGTATATATCTTCTCCTGTTAGTTGCCGTCCAAAGCTGGCTAACAGCTCAGAAGATATATTTTTTTGCTTTCTTTCAATCCCTGCCTTCTTCAGATAATACCATTCATACAACTGCTTTATAAAATCGGATATCTGTTGCATCAGATAGTGGTTCTTTAGCGCATTCATTTCATGACTGCATGCATGGGTTATATCTCCCTGCCATTGTTTCTGTCGGTTGAAACCCTCATTCTCTATTTTCCATCTCAGCCGACCTGTCTGGGCCGTTTTCTCGGCGTTCTTCTTTGTGAGCTGTATCGATGTCAGCCATTGGAACCGGATCTCCTTTTCCTTCCCTGCTTCCATCCGCCTCTCACGGAACCTGAGCACGTTTATTTTACGTCCTTTATAATCGATGTCATTCACATACTCCGCCTGCCCGGCCTTTTCTTTCTCTGGTATCAGTTCGTATTCTTCTGCTATGCTTGGGATACTTCCATCTTTATATCTGATGATATAGTCCCATCCGTTTT
>JAUNIQ010000005.1 GCA_030535275.1 Bacillota bacterium
CTTCATGCCGGCATTTTCTTACCATGTGGGGGCAGGCTTATGCGACATTCTCAAATGGGTAAACAGGGCAGTTGAGGTTGACGGCCTGACTACATTTCAGGTTGCAAGCCCGCCCATCTGGCTGATGGCCTTTTATTATCTGGCGCTTCTTACCATGGCCACGGAAGAGGGGCGTCTGGCAATAATCCGTTCCCGTGCAAAGGCAAGACACATCATTAAGGTATGCCTTCTTGTTTTGGCCGTATCGCTCTGTTTCAGCAACCTTGCCGATGACGGATTTAGAAATTGTGATATCACCTTTGTTGATGTAGGTCAGGGAGACTGCATGCACGTCCGTGCAGACGGCTGCGATTATCTGATAGATGGCGGCGGAAGTGATAATTACAATGTGGGGAAACAGGTGCTGCGGCAATACTGCCTTAAAAACGGCGTGTCTCATGTTGACGTCGCCTTTGTTACTCATTTGCACACTGATCATTATAAGGGAATATGCGAGCTTGCACGTGAGGGCATGGTTGACAGGATTTACGTATATGAAGGGAACAGGGCGCGGCTGGATGAAATTGAGGCGGAGACCGGCCTTGGCGCGGATTCGATTGTTTATCTTCATGCAGGGCAGAAAGTCATGCTTGGTGATGATGCCTATCTTGAAGTTCTCTGGCCTGAAGAAAGGACTGATACCGAGTACAGTAGAATGATAGCTGACGCGGAGGATGAAAACGCCATGAGTCTTATCATGCGTCTGAATGTTGATGGTGTAAGCATGCTTGTTACGGGAGATATTGATGAAGAAGGTGAGCTGGAGCTGGTTTCTGCCTGTTCTGATTCATTGGAATCAGATATTTTGAAGGTTGCCCATCATGGTTCAAAATACAGCTCCTCCGATGCTTTTTTGGAGGCAGTGAGTCCTGGTTTTGCAGTAATTCAGGTTGGAAAGAATAATTACGGGCATCCGACGCCCGAGGTGCTGGAGAAGCTGGATGGGCGTGGAGTGCCGGTGTACAGAAATGATCTGCAGGGAGCTGTGGGGTTTGAGATAGAGAAGGGGGAGGTTAGGAAGGTCAGGACGATGATAATTTAAACGTAATAATAAATAAAGCCACTCAGTTAGCAGTTAAAGTCGATTAATCTGTGACAGCGGAAAAATCCGTCATTTGATTGGACAATAGCTTGAAGTGTTGTATAATACAAACGCAACATATATCAGGAGGAAATATTAATGGCAGAAAAAAAGATGAATATTGTATGCCTGGACATGGAAGGCGTACTTGTACCGGAGATTTGGATTGCTTTTGCAGAAGAAACGGGCATTCCTGAATTCAAGAAAACAACTCGTGATGAGCCTGACTACGACAAGCTCATGAGATACAGAATAGAGCTTCTGAAGGAACACGGACTGGGCCTGAAGGAAATCCAGGAAACCATTTCAAGAGTTGACCCGCTTCCCGGAGCAAAAGAATTTCTCGATAAGCTCCGCCAGCAGACACAGGTAATCATTCTGAGCGACACCTTCGAACAGTTCGCCAAGCCACTCATGGAAAAGCTGGGATGGCCAATGATCATGTGCAACACTCTAGAAATCGACGATGAAGGCATGGTTACAAAACACATAATGAGAATCGAGAAGTCAAAACTCTCAACAGTAAAGGCTCTTCAGACAATCGGCTACGATACAATAGCCGCAGGCGACAGCTTCAACGACCTGGGAATGATTCAGGCAAGCAAGGCGGGATTCCTGTTCAGATCAACAGAACAGATCAAGAAGGATTACCCTCAGTATCCTGCATTTGAAGACTATGACGAATTCTACGATGCAATAATCGCAGCACTGTAAAATAAGTGGGTCAGAGGGACGGTTCTTCTGACCCATTTAATTGGAGGGAAAATGATAACAGGTAAGCAGAGAAGTTATCTCAAGAAACTTGGGCAGGAGCTGGATCCTGTCGTATTTATTGGCAGGTCGGATCTGACGGAGAATGTGGTTAAGGAGATGGATAATCTTCTGGAATCGCGTGAGCTTATTAAGGTTAAGCTGCAGGAGGGCAGCAGTCTTGATTCGAAGGAATGTGCCAATGAGGCGGCCGAGATGCTGAATGCGGAATTCGTTCAGGCAATCGGCAGGAAGTTTGTTCTGTACAGACAGGCTTCGGAAAAGGAAAAGAGAAAAATTATACTGCCGAGATAGGCGGCAGGGACAGGAGATAAAATGCCTGATTTCAAGGTTTACTCGGAATTTGAGCCTATGGGCGATCAGCCCCAGGCCATCGAGACAATTGCAAAGGGCATAGAAGAGGGCAAACGTTCACAGACGCTGATGGGAGTAACCGGAAGCGGCAAGACCTTCACAATGGCAAAGATCATTGAAAAGGTACAGAAACCGACGCTGGTTATCAGCCACAACAAGACCCTCGCAGCACAGCTTCACGGTGAGTTCAGGGAATTCTTCCCGGACAACGCTGTGGAGTATTTTGTGTCTTACTATGATTATTACCAGCCGGAGGCTTATGTGGCTTCGACTGATACTTATATTGAAAAAGATTCTGACATAAACGATGAAATAGAGAAGCTGCGCCACTCGGCAACAGCAGCACTTAGCGAGAGAAAGGACGTTATTATAGTAGCGTCCGTTTCGTGCATATATGGACTGGGCAGCCCTATCGATTACGAGAATCAGGTGATTTCATTACGTCCGGGCATGGAGAAGGACCGCCAGGAGCTCCTCAGAAAGCTTGTTGACATTCAGTACACCAGAAACGACATGGCCTTTGAACGCGGCAATTTCAGAGTGCGCGGAGACATTATCGACATTCACCCGGCAGGTGCCGAAAACGCCGTGAGAATCGAGCTCTTCGGCGATGAGGTTGAATCAATAAAGGAGATTAATCCCCTTACGGGAGAAATACTGGGACTGCGTAACCATGTAGCAATCTATCCGGCATCGCATTATGTAACGAGTCCGGAAAAAATTGAACATGCCATAGGCACAATCAGCGAGGAGCTGGATGAAAGAGTCCAGTGGTTCAAGGACAGAGGCAAGCTTATCGAGGCCCAGAGAATCGAGCAGAGAACCAGATACGACATGGAAATGCTTCGTGAAATAGGAACATGCAAAGGCATCGAAAACTATTCTCGCCACCTTGTCGGACTTCCGCCGGGTAGCCGCCCATACACGCTCATAGACTATATCCCCGATGACTTTCTTATCATGATAGACGAGTCACATGTCATGCTGCCTCAGCTGAGAGCAATGTACAACGGCGACAGAGCGAGAAAGCAGAGCTTGGTTGATTTTGGATTCAGACTCCCGTCAGCACTGGATAACAGACCGCTGAGGTTTGAGGAGTTTAACAGCCTGGTAAATCAGATAGTTTATGTTAGTGCTACACCGGCTGAATACGAGAGAGAAGAGAGCGGAGGCATATCCGCAGAACAGATAATCCGCCCTACAGGGCTTCTTGACCCTGTCATTGAAACCCATCAGACAGAGGGGCAGATGGACCACCTGATTGGAGAAATCAAAAAGGTTACTGCCAGAAACGAGCGTGTCCTCGTGACGACACTTACCAAGAAGATGGCAGAGAGCCTGACAGATTATCTTAAAAATTCAGGAATCAAAGCCAAGTATCTGCACTCGGAAATTGACACTCTGGAGAGAATGGAAATCATCAGAGATCTTCGAATGGGACTCTTCGATGTTCTGGTGGGCATCAACCTGCTAAGAGAAGGACTGGACATTCCAGAGGTTTCTCTGGTTGCAATTCTCGATGCAGACAAGGAAGGCTTCCTGAGAACGGAAACGTCACTGATTCAGACCATAGGCCGTGCGGCACGAAATGTGGACAGCAAGGTCATCATGTACTGCGACGGAATAAGCAAAGCCATGAGAGCGGCAATTGATGAAACCGAGCGACGACGCAGAATTCAGGGTGAGTACAACAAGGCAAACGGAATCACTCCTGAAAGCGTGCGCAAAGGCATACGTGAGGTTATTGAGGCAACAACAAAGGCTGAAGATATTGAAGGCTACGACAGCTTCCTGGCAGGGCGTAAGCCTCTTGAACTTACCAAGAAGGAGCTTCACGATTATGTGGCTAAACTGGAAAAGGAAATGAAACAGGCGGCAGCGGACCTGCAGTTCGAGAGAGCGGCAGAACTACGTGACCTGGTATTTGAATACAAGGCAAGGATGTAGAGATGGCAAAAGATATAGTAATTAAAGGAGCAAAAGAGAATAATCTCAAGAGCATGGATGTGACCATTCCGCGCGACAGGATGGTGGTTCTTACCGGACTGTCGGGAAGCGGTAAATCATCCCTTGCTTTTGATACCATTTATGCTGAAGGTCAGAGAAAGTACATGGAGTCACTGTCATCATATGCAAGACAGTTCCTGGGGCAGATGGAAAAACCTAATGTGGAATACATTGAGGGACTTAGCCCGGCAATTTCAATTGACCAGAAGACCACAAACCACAACCCGAGATCGACGGTGGGAACAGTAACTGAAATATACGACTACCTGCGTCTCATGTATGCGCGCATAGGTATCCCTCATTGCCATATCTGCGGCAGAGAAATATCCAGCCAGACTGTTGACCAGATTGTCGAGACGTTAATGCTGGAAGAAGAGGGAACAAAGCTGACCATTCTGGCGCCGGTTATCAGGCAGAGAAAAGGACAACATGAGAAAATAATAGACAGAATCAGAAGAGAAGGTTTCACCAGAGCCCGCATTGATGGAGAAATGGTCCACATTGAAGAAGATGAGATCAGCCTGGAGAAAACCTATAAGCACACAATTGAGATTGTAATAGACAGAATCAAAGTCAAGGACGGAGTGCAGAGCCGTCTGGCTGAGGCCTGTGAGCTTGCCATCGAACACGGCGAGGGTCTCGTTCAGGTAATTGTAGGGGAGAACGAAGAGAAGACCTTCAGCACATCTCTGGCATGCCCTGAGCACGGCGTCAGCATTGATGAACTTGAACCGAGAATGTTCTCATTCAACAACCCTCTGGGTGCATGCCCTGAATGCAAGGGACTTGGATTCATCAATACCATTGACCCGGATCTGCTCATTCCGGATCAGGACCTGAGCATTCTTGACAAAGCCCTCATTAATGCCTTTGCAAGTATGGAATATACCAGCTTCTACTGGCAGGTAATCAAGGCGCTGGCCGACAAGTACGATGCTGACCTGAGCCTGCCGTTCAAGAAGCTCCCGAAGAAATTCAGGGACGTGCTGCTCTATGGAAGCGGCGACGAAAAGCTGAAGTACGACTATACCAACAGAAACGGTGACGTCCAGCACAGAAATCACACTTATGAGGGAATAATCCCTAACATGGAGAGACGTTATCAGGAGACAAACTCCGACTGGATAAAGAACAAGATTGAGCAGTACATGAACTTCGCAGAATGTCCTGCCTGTCACGGAAGAAAGCTGAGAGACGAGCTCCTGGCGGTTACCGTCGGCGGCAAGAACATCATGGAATTCTGCGACATGTCTGTAACAGAGGCGCTGGATTTCCTGGATGACATTGAGCTGAGTGAAACTCATGAGAAGATAGCGGCAGAAATCATCAAGGAAATAAAGGGCAGACTTCAGTTCCTGGCAAATGTGGGGCTGGATTATCTGACACTGAGCCGTGCGGCAATGACACTTTCAGGTGGCGAATCCCAGAGAATAAGACTGGCAACACAGATTGGTTCGGGTCTCGTTGGCGTATCCTATATTCTCGACGAGCCGAGCATCGGCCTTCACCAGAAGGATAACGAGAAGCTGCTGAAATCTCTGAGAGGCCTGACCGACCTTGGAAACACACTCATTATTGTCGAGCATGATGAAGAAACCATGTATGCGGCAGATCACATAATAGACATAGGACCCGGTGCCGGAATTCACGGCGGTGAGCTGGTAGCCCAGGGAACGGTCGAGGACATCAAGGCCTGCCCTGAGTCCGTAACCGGCCAGTTCCTCAGCGGCAAGAGAAGCATTAAGGTGCCAAAGGAGAGAAGAAAGGGTACAGGAAAATATGTCACTGTCAAAGGTGCAGCTGAGAATAATCTCAAGAACATCGACGTGAAATTCCCTCTTGGCAAATTCATCTGCGTTACCGGCGTTTCAGGCTCGGGAAAGAGCAGCCTGGTTAACGAGATTCTGTACAAGGCGGCAGCCGCTGAGATGTACAAGGCAAAGGAAAAACCGGGAAAGCACAAGGGCATTACCGGACTCCAGAATGTTGACAAGGTAATAGACATTGACCAGAAGCCTATAGGCAAGACACCAAGGTCAAACCCGGCAACATACACCGGAGTGTTCACTCATATCCGCGATCTCTTTGCACAGCTTCCTGAAGCTAAAATCCGTGGATATGGCAAGGGGCGTTTCAGCTTCAACGTTAAAGGCGGGCGATGCGAGGCCTGCAATGGTGACGGAATCATCAAAATAGAAATGCTCTTCCTGCCGGACGTTTACGTTCCGTGCGAGGTGTGCAAAGGCAAGAGATACAATCGCGAAACTCTGGAAGTGAAGTACAAAGGCAAGAGCATATTTGATGTTCTTGACATGAATGTAAGCGAGGCACTGGAGTTCTTCAAAAATCATCCTACAATTAAAAGGCAGCTTCAGACACTTGAAGACGTAGGCCTGGGATACATTAAACTGGGACAGCCTTCGACACAGCTTTCAGGCGGTGAGGCTCAGAGAATAAAGCTGGCAACGGAGCTGTCCAAGAGGAGTACAGGCAAGACCATGTACATTCTGGATGAGCCTACAACCGGTCTTCACTTCGCAGATGTGGAAAAGCTTCTGGACATTCTCAACAGGCTGGCCGATCAGGGTAATACCGTTGTGGTCATCGAACACAATATGGATGTGATTAAATGTGCCGACCACATTATCGATCTGGGACCTGAAGGAGGGTTCCGCGGCGGAAACATAATTGCGGAAGGTACTCCTGAAGAGGTTGCAAGGATAAAGGAATCTTATACAGGACAGTGGCTTAAAAAAATGTTATAATATGTGTCAAAAGAAACTGATCTTTTTGATTCATTCAAAGGAGAAAAAGAAATGATTGAAAAACTAAACCTGACCATGCTGACTGACTTCTATGAAATTACCATGGCCAATGGATACTATTGCGCAGACATGAAGGACGATATCGCATATTTCGACATGTTCTTCAGAAGAATTCCTGATGATGGCGGTTATGCAATCATGGCAGGTCTTGAACAGGTACTTCAGTATCTGGACAAGCTTGAATTCACAGATGAAGATATTGAATATCTGAGAAGTAAGAAGTTCTTTGACGAAAGATTCCTTGAATATCTGAAGAATTTCAAGTTCACATGCGATGTATGGGCAGTTCCTGAAGGAACACCGATTTTCCCTTATGAGCCGCTTATTACAGTTCGCGGCCCTGTAATGCAGGCACAGTTTGTTGAAACAATGATTCTGCTGCTGGTTAACCATCAGAGCCTTATTGCTACAAAGGCAAGCAGAATAGTAAGAGCCGCACAGGGCAGACCGATTATGGAATTCGGAACCAGAAGATCGCACAGTACCACTGCTGCAATCTATGGAGCACGTGCATCATATATCGGCGGATGTGCCGGAACCGCATGCACAATTGCCGACGAAGAATTCGGAACACCGGCACTCGGCACCATGGCTCACAGCTGGGTTCAGATGTTCGACAATGAATACGAAGCCTTCAAGGCATATACAAAGATTTATCCTACTAATGCAACTCTGCTAGTAGATACATATAACGTTCTCAAGTCAGGCGTTCCTGCTGCCATTAAGGTATTTAAGGAACTGGATCCACCTAACAAGGGAATCAGAATTGACAGCGGCGACATCGCTTACCTGACCAAGAAGGCAAGAAAGATGCTGGATGATGCAGGTCTTGAAGATTGCAAGATCGTTATTTCAAACTCACTTGATGAATACATTATCAGAGATGTACTCCTTGAAGGAGCATGTATCGATTCATTCGGCGTAGGCGAGAGACTTATCACTGCCAAGTCAGAACCTGTATTCGGTGGAGTTTACAAGCTGTCCGCTCTTGAAAAGGACGGTGAAATGATTCCAAAAATCAAGATCAGCGAAAACGTTGAGAAGATTACAAATCCTGGATTCAAGACAATCTGGAGACTCTTTGACAAGGATACCGACAGGGCTCTGTGCGATATCATAGCACTGGACGATGAGCCGGCTCCATCAGGAGATGAATATGAAATATTCGATCCGAACGCAGTATGGAAGCGCAAGACAATTACAAACTTCTATGCCAAGAATTTGCGTGAGCAGGTATTCAAGGGCGGAGTAAAGTGTTATGACAGCCCTTCAATCGGCGAAATCAAGAAGTACTGCAAGGAACAGCTGGACCTCATGTGGGATGAAATGAAGCGTTTCGAAAATCCGCAGACATACTATGTTGACCTTTCACAGAAGCTGTGGGATCTGAAGCACAAGATGATTGAAGGAAACAAATAATAAGGTTTATACAGCAAATCAAAAGAGCTGCTGCACCTGTGTGCAACAGCTCTTTTTATGTCTTTTGTAATTAAGCTTTATCAGCAGAACCAAGTACGTTCTTAATCTTGTGGGCAACCATGTCCTTAACTGCCTGACGTGCAGGTTTCAGATACTGACGAGGGTCAAAGTGTTCAGGATTCTCGGCCATGTACTGACGTATGGTGGCTGTCATTGCAAGTCTTATATCAGAGTCGATGTTGATTTTGCAAACGGCCAGTTCTGCAGCATGACGAAGCTCTTCTTCAGGGATGCCGATAGCATCAGGCATGTTGCCTCCGTACTGGTTTACGATTTTTACAAATTCCTGAGGAACTGAGGATGAACCGTGAAGTACGATAGGGAAGCCCGGAATTCTTCTGATACATTCTTCGAGAACATCGAAGCGGAGTGGAGGAGGTACCAGAATGCCTTTTTCATTGCGGGTACACTGTGAAGCCTTGAACTTGTATGCGCCGTGTGATGTTCCGATGGCAATTGCCAGTGAGTCACAGCCGGTCTTTGTTACAAATTCCTCAACCTCTTCAGGACGTGTGTAGCTTTCGTTGCCGGCCTCGACACACACTTCGTCTTCAATGCCTGCCAGAGTTCCCAGCTCAGCCTCTACAACCACACCATGGTCGTGTGCATATTCAACGACCTGTTTTGTAATCTTGATATTTTCCTCGAAAGGCATCGATGAGCAGTCTATCATTACGGAAGTAAAACCTCCGTCAATGCATGATTTACATACTTCGAAGCTGTCACCGTGGTCAAGGTGAAGTGCAATAGGAATGTCAGGATTTTCTTCAACAGCAGCCTCAACCAGCTTAAAGAGATAAGTGTGGTTGGCATACTTTCGTGCACCCTTTGAAACCTGAAGTATAACAGGACTGTTGAGTTCACCGGCCGCTTCCGTTATTCCCTGTACAATTTCCATGTTGTTGACATTAAACGCGCCAACGGCATATCCGCCGTCATAAGCCTTCTTGAACATCTCGGTTGTTGTAACTAGAGCCATATTGCGCCTCCTTTATTCTTCTTCTGCTTCCTTGGTCTGAGATTCATCCGTTTCTTCTTCGGCCTGAGTAGTAGCTTCAGTAGTAGTAGGTTCTGTAGTTTCTATTGTCTGGGTCGTTTCTGTTTTTGCCTGTTCGGCAGCAAGTCTGGACGGATAGTCCATAATTACTCCGATGCGGTTATAAATCAGAAGCCCGGCAACTACAAGTATTATCAGGACTATAATTATATCGTTTTTATTGTAAAAAAAGTCTTTTAATCGGTTCATGTATAATGTACCCTCCGCATACATCATTACAATACCACATTTTGTGGTTTTGCTCAATGGGTTTGCGGAAATCACCCATAAATATTGTTCTGCCTTGCCCTTGTTTTTTTGTGTATTTCTAGTGTATAATATTTTGGTTAATGTTAATGGAATGAAGCCATGAGAAAAGTTGAAATCAAATCAAATGACGCGGGCCAGAGACTGGACAGGTTCCTTAAGAAGTACCTGAAAAAGGCTCCCCTTAGCGCCATATACAAAATAATACGCAAGGACCTGAAGGTGAACGGCAAAAGAGCCAGGGAGGACACCATTCTCCAGGAGGGCGATGAGCTGTCATTCTACATGTCCGACGAAAGATTTGATGAGCTGACGGGACCGGTTAAATCCCACAGGGCAAAGAAGCAGTTCAAGGTTGCCTATGAAGACGATCAGGTACTGATAGTCGAAAAACCCTGGGGGCTTCTGACTCACGGCGATTCCAGAGAGAAGAAGAACACGCTCATGAATCAGGTCTGCGGATATCTGCAGGACCGGGGTGAGTACGATCCATCGGCTGAGAAAACATTCACACCATCTCCCGTTAACAGGCTGGACCGCAACACAACGGGGCTCGTAATATTCGGTAAAACCGCCGAAAGCCTCAGGCAGCTTACAGATCTTATACGAAACAGGGCGGCTGTATCAAAATATTACATTACAATCGTCGCGGGAGACTTCAGCAGGGAAATGGTCATCGAGGACTCTCTCGAAAAAAATGAGAAAACAAATACTGTAAGAATTTCTTCTGAAGGGCAGAATGCAAAATCAATAGTAAGACCTCTTGAAAGAAGCTCAGACGGAAAGTTCTCCGTTGTAGAGGTTGAGCTGGTTACGGGAAGGACTCACCAGATCAGAGCACATCTTGCCTCAAAGGGATATCCTCTTGCAGGTGATTCCAAGTACGGAACGTCGGCAAAGGGGCGAAGGGCAAATGACAGGCTTAGAAAACTGGGTGTAACTACACAGATTCTTCACGCTTACAGATTAGAATTCGGAGAGATAAAAGAAAAGTATGAATCACTTGCCGGACTTGACGGAATTGAAGTAAAAGCAGAGGTGCCCGGCGAATTTGAAAGGGTTTGGAAGGAACTGAAATAATTGAACGACTTTGAAGAAACGACAACTGAAAACAAATCAGGAAACAGCCTGGCAAAGGATCTGATTAAGGATATTTGCATAGCACTGATTATTGTCCTCGCAATCAGCTTTGTTATTAAGCCGACAATTGTAAAGGAAAAATCAATGCAGGATACCTTGTATGAAAACAACTATCTTATAGTCAACAAGTTGGCATACATTAACAAGGATCATCCGAAGAGGGGCGACATTATCATATTCAAAAGTGACCTGATTAATTCGGACACAGGCAAGAAGATGCTTCTCATCAAGCGTGTTATCGGTGTAGAAGGCGACATCATCAGATTTGAAGATAATAATGTCTACAGAAACGGTGATCTGCTTGCGGAAGACTACATTAAAGATGAAGATCCCGAGGCCAGATGCTACCCGAACGGAATGGTCTATACGGTAGGCGAGGATGAAATCTTTGTAATGGGAGACAACAGGGCCGTGAGCAGAGACAGCAGAGATCCGGACGTTGGCCTGGTCAGTGAAGACAAGGTGGTGGGGAAGGCCTTTATTAGACTGTTCCCATTTGATGAAATTAAATTGCTTTAGGTAACAGGAATTACAGGTAACAGGATAGAGAATGAAACTGGTAGCTAACAACAAAAAAGCCCGACATGATTTTTTCATTGAGGAAACATATGAGGCGGGAATTGCTCTTACAGGGACCGAGATTAAATCGGTTCGAATGGGCAAGGTCAGCATTAAGGAAAGCTACGCCAAGGTTGAGCGGGAGGAAATAATTCTTCACGGCATGAACATCAGCCCATATGAACAGGGCAACAGATTCAATGTGGATCCCGTAAGGCCGAGAAAGCTTTTGCTCCACAAGCGTGAAATCAGGAAGCTGATAGGATATACCACGCAGGAAGGCTTGACTCTTGTGCCGCTCAGAATGTACATTAATGACAGAGGCAAGGCCAAGGTTGAACTGGCCGTGGCAAGAGGAAAGAAAAATTACGATAAGAGACATGACATCGCCAAGCGCGATGCCGACAGAAGAATGCAGCAGGCAAAACGCCGATAGATAACAGATAACAGGAGGACACAATGCAGGATTTATTCAACAAACTGGGAAAGGCAGCATCAGGTGTAGCATCAAATGCAACCAGCAAGGCTGAGGAAATGAGGGAAATCAATCAGCTTAAGGGCGAGCAGAGCGAGAAGAAGACGGAGTACACCTCAACAAAGAGAAAGCTTGCCGATTACGTATTCAAGAAGTTCCAGGAAGGCGAACTTGAGGATGAAAACCTCAGGGAATTCTGCCAGAAGATGCAGGACCTCAGAGATGAAATTGACGGCTATGATGAAAAGATCAGGCAGGTCAAGGAGGATTACGAGGAAAAGGCTGCTCAGAGAGCAGAAGAAAGAAACAGACTGTAATAATATTTATTATACATGGGGATGCACAGGTTTCGACGGGGGTGTGGAAACCGGATAAGCGAGCCGAAGTTGCCAGTCTTCGTAAAAAGGGCACGTTAAAGATAAACGCTAAAACTAACAATAATTTCGCACTGGCAGCATAGTTCTGCCCCGCGCGTTCTCCCGGGTTCACCTGCAGGCTCGGATCAGAACGTCAAACATGCAGGAAACCTTGCGTGAGCTCCTGGTAGCGTAAGGGATTAACAGGATAGCCGAGCCTTCAGCCTGCTTATGGGCGGCGGGCAAAGCGAAACAATAAATCATAAGCTGCGCTCGGAGAAATTCCGGTGAAAATGCTTTCGGACACGGGTTCAATTCCCGTCATCTCCACCATTTTTTTAATATAGTATTTGAAGGAGAAAATAATGCTCAAACAGTTAAAGGGCGACGCCCTGCTCATGCTGACAGCAATTATCTGGGGAACATCCTTTGTTGCCCAGAAGGAAGGAATGGACCTTATTGGCCCATTCGCTTTTAATGGAACAAGAACCGTAATAGGAGCACTGGTTCTCATTCCGGTTATACTCATAATTGACCGACTGAAAAAGAACAAGGAAATTGCAAACGGGACATATGTGGAACTGACAGAGGAAGAGAAGAAGGCCGGAAACAAAACGCTGATAATAGGCGGAATCTGCTGCGGTCTGGCTCTGTTCACTGCCGGAAATGTTCAGCAGATAGGAATATTCTACACATCGGTAGCTCACTCCGGATTCATTACAGCACTCTATGTTGTAATCGTTCCGCTGCTGGGACTCTTTGTCAGAAAAAAGGTAACGCCATTAATGTGGGGCTGTGTTGCTGCAGCGGCAATAGGACTTTATCTCCTCTGCATACCTTCCACAGGTTTCGGAAGCATAAACATTGGCGATGTAATTATCTTCATCTGTGCAATCTGCTTCGCAATTCACATTCTGGTAATAGATTACTTCTCACCGAAGGTTGACGGCGTCAAGCTTTCCTGCATTCAGTTCTTTGTGGCAGGAGGACTGTCCCTGATAGTAACTCCGTTTATTGATCCGGCACTTGGCTTTGACGTTCCGACAGTATCAACGATGGTTGGATCATGGCTTCCTGTTCTTTACTCCGGTGTACTTTCATGCGGAGTTGCCTATACACTTCAGATTGTTGCGCAGAAGGATACGGACCCTACAATCGCGTCGATGATTCTGTGCCTGGAGTCTGTTTTTGCATTAATCGCAGGCATGATTATTTTGAGAGAAATGATGAGCCCGAGAGAAATTATCGGCTGCGTTATAATGTTC
Organism: Bacillota bacterium; assembly: GCA_030535275.1. Classification (GTDB taxonomy): domain Bacteria; phylum Bacillota; class Clostridia; order Peptostreptococcales; family Anaerovoracaceae; genus Lentihominibacter. The sequence goes on from JAUNIQ010000005.1 coordinate 13,654, forward strand.
GCTGCGATTGTAGTTGCAAACCTTCCGGCAAAGGAAAAAGGAGACGAGCAAAAGCAATAAATGACAGATAATAAAGTCAGTACCAAAAATGTAATAAAGATAGCCGGTGCATATGTGGCCTGGGTCATGGGCTCGGGATTTGCCACAGGACAGGAGATTCTCCAGTTCTTCACCAGCTACGGATTCTATAGTATCATCCTGCTGGTAATCAATCTGGCAGGATTTCTTCTGATTGGACCTGTGATTCTGCAGGCGGGACAGGAGCACAAATCGGACAGGGAATACAACCACTTTGTATATTTCTGCGGAAAGAAGCTCGGCTGGTTTTACACTAACTTTCTGCCGCTGGCACTGTTTGCCGGAATGATTATTCTGATTTCAGGCTCAGGTGCAACCCTTGAAGAGTATTACGGACTGAATCACTACGTGGGGGCCCTTCTCATGGCGGCGCTGGCGCTGGTGGCATACATTGTGGGCTTCCAGAGATTCGTAAAGGTCGTTTCGTTTATTGGGCCTACAATAATCGCATTCTGCCTTGTGGTCGGAATAGTAACGCTCGTCAGGGACTTTGGCAGTCTCAGCACTGTAAACAGTTATGCCAATGTCATGGAAGCTAAACAGCCTGTACCATTCTGGTGGCTTTCGGGCATTCTGTATTTCTCATATAACCTCAACGGAGGATCCAAGTATTATTCGGCTCTTGGAATGACGGTAGGAAACAGCAGAGAGGCTGTGCTGGGAGGAATAACCGGCACTATCGCGCTCATGGCATCAATTCTGCTCATGAATACGGCCATGCTGACAAACATAGGCCAGTGCGGAGTCCTGGACGTTCCTACGCTATATCTGGCGCGTCTCATCGCTTATCCTCTCGGGGCCGTTTTCAGCATAATCCTTATTATGGGAATATTCTCATCCTGCAGCGCAATGCTCTGGACTGTAAGCGAAAGGTTCGTGGAGCAGGGAACTAAAAAAAGCTACATATTCGCAGCCTGTGTGTGCGTGGCCGCATTCCTGTTCGGACTGCTGCCGTTCTCCGGGCTGGTAGGCTTTATCTATACCATACTTGGATATGTGGGCCTGATCTTCGCAGGATGCGTAATCTATAAACGATTCAAAAAATAAAAAAGCTGACAGATTCCTGTCAGTTTTTTTATTTCTGCTTCTTGTCGTGAATGAACACTGCAATCATGGCTATAACCAGAATTGCAGCAATTGCGATAGTCATAGTGTCCATATTCTGTCCTCCGTGTAAGTAGATGATAGACAAAAACATGTAAAAAGTAAAGAAAAAAATCTGTTAAGTAAAAATGCTTGACAGATAGGCGGCTGAATTGTATACTGTTCAAGGTGTCAAGTTAGGATACTTGTCAGGACAATAATATGAAGATTGATGATATTACAAGACAAAGCCTGCTTTACGATTTCTACGGAGCGCTCCTGACAGAGCGACAGAAGGAAGTCATGGAGCTGTATCACGAGGAGAACCTGAGCCTTGCGGAGATTGCCGAAGAATTCGGAATCAGCAGGCAGGGGGTTCATGACGCCCTTCACAAGGCGGAAAAATCCCTGGAGCATTACGAGGAAAAGCTTGGTCTTGTTGAAAGGTTCAACAGAACCAGCGATGCCATAAGCGAGATCGATTCGAAGATTGAACAGCTTTCTGAGAAGGCAGGCGATACTGGTTTTGCATCAGACCTTGAAAGTATCAGGAGCATAATAGATAAACTGGAGGCATAATCCATGGCATTTGAAGGATTATCTGACAAACTGCAGGGAGTCTTTAAGGGGCTCAAAGGCAAGGGAAGCCTTACCGAAGCAGACATAAATGCGGCAATGCGAGAAGTCAAGCTGGCACTCCTTGAAGCAGATGTAAACTTCAAGGTTGTTAAGGAGTTTGTGGCTGATGTCAAAGAAAAATCTCTCGGCGAAGAGGTTATGAAGAGCCTGACTCCTGCACAGCAGGTAATAAAGATCGTTAACGAAGAGCTCATAGAGCTCATGGGCGGCACAAGCAGCAAGCTGACATATTCACCGAAGGGTTTCACCGTGTATCTCATGGTCGGCCTTCAGGGTACAGGTAAAACCACCACCTGCGGCAAGCTGGCCAAGTGGCTCGTGAAGAACGGCAAGAAACCTATGCTGTGTGCATGCGACATCTACAGACCGGCAGCTATTGACCAGCTGGAGGTTGTAGGTAAAAGCGTAGACGTACCGGTATTCACAATGAGGGACTGCAAGGACCCTTCAAAGATTGCAAAGGCAGCAATCAGCGAAGCTGAGAAGAAGGGGTTGAATGTACTCATCGTCGATACTGCAGGTCGACTTCAGATTGACGAGGAACTCATGGATGAGCTGAAGGTCCTCAAGAAGGAAATCAAGCCTCACGAAATTCTCCTCGTTGTCGATGCTCTTACAGGTCAGGACGCTGTAAATGCAGCTGAAGGATTTAATGAAGCGCTGGGAATTGACGGAATCATCATGACAAAGATGGATGGTGACTCCAGAGGCGGTGCAGCACTTTCAGCCAAGAAGGTTACAGGCAGACCTATCAAATTCGTCGGCATGGGCGAAAAGATGGACGAGCTTGACGAATTCCATCCTGAGAGAATGGCCAGCAGAATTCTGGGCATGGGCGACATGCTTTCCCTCATAGAGAAGGCACAGACCGACTATGACGAAGAGAAGGCTGCAGAACTCGAGGAAAGAATCAAGAAGAACAAGTTCACTCTTGAAGACTTCCTTGACCAGATGGGACAGATCAGAAACATGGGCGGCATAGCCAAGATGCTTGACATGATGCCCGGAATGGGGAACAACAAGAACGTCAACATGGAGCAGTCCGAAAAAGACTTTGTTGCCTTTGAAGCAATAATGCAGTCCATGACCAAGGCAGAAAGAGAGGATCCGAGACTTCTTAATGCCAGCAGAAGAAAGAGAATAGCCGCCGGCTCCGGACAGCCGGTTCAGAAAATCAATCAGCTCATCAAGAGATATGAAGAATCAAGAAAAATGATGAAGCAGATGATGAACCCTAAGGGAATGGCTAAGATGAACAGAATGTTTAAGGGCTTCTGATGACCCTTGCAGATAAATAGTTAACCATTTACATTATAAATACAGTATAGGAGGAAAAATAATGGTAAAAATCAGATTAAAGAGAATGGGCGCACACAAGAAGCCTTTCTACAGAGTAGTTGTTGCAGATTCAAGAAACGCCAGAGACGGCAAGTTCATCGAAGAACTGGGTTACTACAATCCGCTGAAGGATCCTGTTGAAATCAAGATCAACGAAGAAGCAGCAAAGAAATGGTTAGAAACAGGTGCACAGCCTTCAGAAACAGTTAAGAAACTTTTCAAGCAGACTGGAATCCTCTAAGAAAGAAAGCGGTGATTCAATGGTAGAATTAGTTAGTGCAATTGCAAAGTCACTGGTTGAACATCCGGAAGCAGTTGAAGTTTCCGAGACACAGTCAAACGGCACTACTGTTATCCAGTTGAAGGTCGCTTCTGATGACATGGGAAAAGTAATTGGCAAACAGGGTAGAATTGCCAAGGCAATCCGTACTGTCGTAAAAGCGGCAGCAACAAAGGCTAACGCTAAAGTTGTCGTTGAAATAGTTCAATAAGTATTAAAATGGGTCAAGGGGACGGTTCTTTTGACCCATTTTTGAAATGAAGGTATGGAATGGAAAAAATATTAATTGGGAAAATTGTCAATGCGGTCGGGCTCAAGGGCGAAGTGAAGGTCTACAATTACTCTGACAGCGTTGAGATATATGAAAGCACTGAGTCGATTTATGTTGAGGATAAGCTGATGAAGATTCAGGGTGTTCGCATGCAGAAGAACATGGTTATCCTTAAACTCGATGGAATCGGTGACAGAGATGCGGCGGAGAAGGCGAAGGGAAGCGAGCTTTTCGTTACGGATGCGGATCTGCCGGAACTTCCTGAGGGCGAGTATTATGTGCGCGATCTGATTGGCATGGAGGTTGTCCTGGAGGACGGATGCCACCTGGGAACCATGACAGATGTGATTCAGAATACAGCTCAGGATGTATTTGAACTTGAAACAGACGAGGGAAAGCAGGTGCTCATTCCGCGAGTTCCTGATTTCGTTCTGAATATAGATGCAAAAACAGGAAAAATTACAGTCAGACTCATAGAGGGAATGCTGGATTTATAAAGGTGAAGAGGATGAAAATTGATGTTCTCACACTGTTCCCCGACATGTTTACACCTGTCACTCAGGAAAGCATGATAGGGAGGGCAGTAGAAAAAGGAATAATAGATATCAGGCTTACGGATATCAGGGATTTCAGCAATGACAAGCACAATAAAGCCGACGATTATCCATTTGGCGGCGGCGGCGGAATGGTTATGATGGCTGACCCGATTTTTGGCGCCATGGAACATGTTGGTGCGGAAGGAAGAAAGGTGATATACATGTCGCCTAAGGGAAAAATCCTTGATGAAGCCAAGATAAAGGAACTGGCCGAGCTGGACAGCTTTGTAATACTCTGCGGGCATTACGAAGGAGTGGATCAGCGTGTCCTGGATTACTGGAATGCCGAGGAAATATCAATTGGTGACTATGTGCTTACAGGAGGAGAACTTCCTGCAATGGTTCTGATTGACAGCGTGTCCAGACTTCTGCCGGGCGTTCTGGGAAATGAAAATTCGGCCCTGGATGAATCCCTTTATTCAGGACTGCTCGAGCATCCACAGTACACGCAGCCGAGAGAATACAGGGGCATGGATGTTCCGGAGGTGCTCACCAGCGGAAACCACAAGCTTATTGATCTGTGGAAGTTGCGTCAGGCTCTTGAAATAACGAAGGAGAGAAGACCTGAGCTCTTTGAAGAATTCGTATCTCACAGGGATGATCTGAATGAGGACGGAACAAAGAGATTTTCAAAGGATGAGAAGAAGATTATAGACGAAGTCTGCGAAAAATAGGCCTTACTAAAAAACTACATATAGTGCGTTGAAAGTGCAGGGTGTTTGGTGTAAAATAAAGTGATGAAAATTAGAATATCAAAGAAAACCAAGCGAATACTGGTAATCTACCTTGCAATAGTCGTAATACTATATATTGTTGTTTTTCAGATTCCTAAGGTAACCGATAAATTTGAGACTACCCAGGTGCTGGAAAACGGCACACTTGAGGTGTCCTGCGAAGCAGAAGGCTATATTATCAAGGATGAAGCTGTCTGTACGGCAGGCGCCACAGGAACAATTGAGTATAAGCTGAATGATGGCACTGTAGTAAAAAAAGGCACTGACATTGCCGATATTGATGCCATAGAAGAGGAAAAGGGCAAGGAGAAGGAGCCTGCTCACAAATACGGAGATTATCTTGACAGGCTCAAGAAGTTCGACCTCCTGGTTGAAAGCTACGATTCTCCTATAAGCGGAGTTGTCAGTTATTCCATAGACGGATACGAGAAGTATTTCAGAATAGACAACCTTGGCAAAATCAGAAAGGAAAAAGCTGAAGATACATCACCGAAACAGCTGGACCTGGATAGAACAGACGTAGTAAAGGGCGAACCTATTTTCAAGATATCCAGTGATGACAACTGGTACATTGTCTGCTGGCTTGAGAAGAGCGATGCAGAAAAATTCGAGCCTGACCAGAAGGTGAAAATTGAGCTGGATGACGCCACCCTTGATGCCAGAGTATTCAGCGTGGATAAGGAAGGGGACTTCTTCAGAGTAAGCTTCTTCCTCAATGTGTACTACGAGAATTTCTGCTCTGCCAGAGTGGTTGACATGTCCATCGTGCAGAGCAACACGACCGGGCTTATTGTGAACAACGAATGCCTCATCAAGAAGAACGGCGTTCTGGGAGTTTACGTCAAGACCAAGGACGGAGATACATATTTCAAACCGGTTAAGGTTAAGATTACAGACGGAGAACAATCGGTTCTTTACGAATCAATTTTCATAAATGATAAATATGAGCAGGTGGAGACCGTTTCGGCATATCAGGAAGTGCTTAAGAATCCACAGGATGCTCTTGAACAGGATCTGAAAAACGACGCTGAGGAGGATTAGCAAAATGGAGGACATTAAAAAGAATCTTGAGACAGTAAAAGGCAAAATCACCGAAGCTGCGGAAGGCTGCGGAAGAAAGGGGTCAGATGTTCTTCTGGTTGCGGTAAGCAAAACCAGGACTCCTGAAGAAATAAACACCGCAATAGACGCAGGCGTGACCGACATAGGTGAAAACAAGGTTCAGGAAATAATGGACAAGTTTGATGCAGTCAAGCCGGTAAGATGGCACATGATTGGTCACCTTCAGACAAACAAGGTTAAATACATTATCGATAAAGTTGACATTATCCATTCAGTGGATTCAATGAAGCTTGCGAAGGAAATCGACAAACGCGCAGCTCAGCACGGCAAAGTCATGGACATTCTGGTTCAGATCAACCCGGCTGATGAGGAAAGCAAGTTCGGCGTTACAACTGAAGGCGCAGGGGAACTTGTTAAAGAGATTCTGGAGAATTGTGAGAACATCAGAATCAAGGGACTCATGAGCGTAGCTCCGATAAAGGAAGACCCTAGAGATGTAAAACCGTATTTCGACGGAGTCAAGGCACAGTTCGATGAACTGTCAAAGATTGAACATCCGAGACTGGATTTCGAATTTCTGTCAATGGGAATGTCAGGAGATTTTCCTGTAGCAATAGAGGCAGGCTCAAATTTAGTTAGAGTGGGAAGCGCGATATTCGGAGAAAGAGATTACGTGCAGTACAGAAAGGATCAGGAGGCAAAGAAGAATGGGAATGCTTAATAAATTCAAGGATTTAATCGGTGTTGAAGAGTACGATGAAGATGAACTCATGGATTATGAAGAGGAATCATACAAGGCACCTTCATATCCGGAAAGAAGACCGATAGAACCAAGAAAGCCAATGGGTTCACAGACAAAGTATGACACTACAAACATAGTGCCGATGCAGAACAAGACAGTTAAGTCAATTACCAACGCTTTCAAACTGGTTGTAATCGAACCGCAGAGCTTTGATGAATGCTCAAAGCTGGTAGACAATCTGAGAAGCAGAAAGCCTGTTATCGTTAATCTGGAAAAGCTGGATTCCGATACGGCAAGAAAGATTTTTGACTTCCTCGGCGGCGCTACTTATGCACTGAACGGAAACGTTCAGAAGGTAGCAAACAACATTTTTGTTTTTGCACCTGAAAACGTTGCAATCTTTGCTGATGGAGACAATAAGCCATACAGCTTCGCGGGAACAGACGATAACCCTTGGAAATAATTCTGGGAGGAAATGCCGATGATAAGACCAATCGACATACAGGAAAAAGAATTCACAAAGGCTGTTCGTGGATACAAGGAGGAGGAAGTCAACGAATTCCTCGATGAAATTACCATTGATATGGACCGCCTTCTCAATGAACTGAGAGAAACACGTGAAGAAAACAGCAGACTCGTTGAGGAGCTTGAGAGAACAAGAAGCTCCCAGGGATCTCTTGTTGAAACACTTCAGGCAGCCAAGTCACTTATGGCTGATATATCAGAGAGCGCAGAAAAGCGTGCGGAGGTTCTTCTGAAGAATGCAGAACTGGATGCTGAACTCATGAGAAAGAGCGCCAGGGAAGAGGTTGAAACCATTACAAGAGAAAATCAGGAACTGAAGACAAGATACATTGAATTCAGAAACCGCTACAAGAGATTGCTCGAAGCTGAGCTTCAGAGATTCGAATCATCAAGCGGAGACATTCTTCCTGAACTCGGAGTAAGCGATTTTGACGACCTTCCAATGGGAGAAGATGACAAGCCGATAGCACCAGTAAATAAAACAGACACTATTCAGAGCCTTAAATTATGATATACGTACTTGTAATATTCGGGGTCATGGTTCTGGACCGCATCGTGAAAACTGCTGTTGATAACAGCATGGATGTGGGGGACACGATTCCGGTATTAGGAGATTTTTTTCACATAACATATATCCGGAACACCGGAGCAGCGTTCAGTCTGCTGGAGGGACATACACTTCTCCTCATACTGGTACCTGCAATAATAATAGGGATAGCAATTATCTTTATATGCTTCAGACACAAGGCCTATAAGCCGATATTCATGTTTTCCATAGCGCTGATATGCGGTGGCGGCCTCGGAAATCTGACAGACAGAGCGGCATACAGCTATGTAATCGACATGTTTGATTTCGGGTTCTTCCCGGTGTTTAATGTGGCAGACATATGCGTATGCGTCGGCTGCGGATTGCTTTTGCTTTACCTGATTCTTTTCGGCGATAAGGGCGATAAGGGCGAAAAGAAGGAAGTGAAATCTGCGCCGCCTCGAAAAGAAAAAGCGGAGCCGGTTAAGGAAAAGAAGAATGCGCCGGCAAAACAGGGTAAGAAACCGAAGAGACTGAAATAGGAACTGCCCATGGAAAAAATTCTTGAAACAATACAGTTTAATATTACAGAAGATACAAAAGGAACCAGGTTAGACCTGGTTCTTTCTGCCGGGCTTGAAAATTATTCAAGGAGCTTTCTTCAGAAACTCTTTGAGGCGGGAAACATCAGAGTAAACGGAGAGACATGCGCTGAGAAAAAGCACAAGTGCAATCTGGGCGATACAGTGGAAATTGACATCCCTGAACCGGAGATTCTCAGGGTCGAGGCAGAGGACATTCCCCTCGACATCATTTACGAGGACGAGGAACTTATTGTTGTCAACAAGCCTGCCGGCATGGTGGTTCACCCTGCACCGGGCAACTATACGGGCACTCTGGTTAACGCCCTCATGCACCACTGCGGAGATAATCTTTCATCGATTAACGGAGTAATCAGACCGGGAATCGTCCACAGAATTGACAAGGACACCAGCGGCATTCTCATGGTGGCCAAGACGGACAGGGCACACAGCAGCCTTTCAGAGCAGCTGGCTGAGCACTCAATTTCAAGAAGGTACAAGGCCATAGTCTACAGCAACATCAAAGAAGATGAGGGAACCATAGACGAGCCTATAGGCAGAGACCCGAACAACAGACTTAAAAATGCAGTCATCCACGAAGGGACGCCGGGAAGCGCCGGGGCGAGAAACGCCGTGACTCATTACAGGGTGCTCGAAAGATTCGGAAACTTCACTCTTATAGAAGCGGCTCTCGAGACAGGTAGAACGCATCAGATCAGAGTTCACATGTCATATATCAAGCATCCGCTTCTGGGCGACGAACTCTACGGACCGGCAAAAAACAAAATCGGCGCAAAGCGTCAGATGCTTCACGCCGGGCTGCTTGGATTCATCCACCCGATAACAGGCGAGTATATAGAATTCAGCTGCCCGCCACCGGATGATTTCGAGAAGGTATTGAACAGTCTCAGGAAATGATGAGACAGGCATAAACATTCGCCTTATTTCCTGCTCTGTACCTGAGTATCAGGTTCCAGGCTGTTCCTTATGTATTGAAGGCATGCATCACAGATGTAGCCGCCTTTGAAAGCAAAGGTGTCATACGTGCAGCCGCATATGCTACATTTTCTGTCCATGTAAGCGCCTCCTTTCATTAAGATCCGGCGAATAAAATGCCTTAACGACAGTCTCATCATTTCGTATTCATAAAATAAGGCAGAGCATATGCAAAAGCAAGAAAAATCGTGTTAAATGTAATACAACAGTCATTTTTTGTAACGGAATAGAAATTCCAGAAAGGGAGGGCAGAAAATGTACGAAACTTTTGAACTGAAACAGACTGAAAAAGGAAAAATCCAGGGCTATTCATGGCATGTGGATGACCCGAAAAAGGTAGTATGCATCGTCCATGGAATCGGCGAATACGGCGGAAGATATGACCGCGTCGCAATGAAGTTTGCAGAAGCCGGAATAGCAACCCTTTCAATGGACCTGAGAGGTCACGGCGATTCGATAAATCCCAAGGGACACTGTGCACCGAGAAAGAATGTGCTCGCTGACATAAGCGACCTGATTCTCTACGCCCAGAAAAAGTATCCGGGAAAGGATATAATTCTTTACGGACACAGCATGGGCGGAAACCTGACTTTCGATTACAGAAGCCGTGGAGATTTTAATAATGTGCCGAGCAAGTATCTCATTTCTGCTCCGTGGGTAAGACTTGTAAACCCTGTAAAGGGAGCTACATATGCTCTCGCAAAGGCAATGAGCAAGATTGCACCATCCATGGGAACAAGCAGCACAGTAGATGAGGCGACACTCGGACACCCTGATTCAGTTAAACCGTACAAAGCCAACCCTATGGTTCACGACAGAATTTCATTCCTCTGTGCAGTCGAAGGAATTGACATTGGAAAGGCACTGGAGGATGGAGTACATGAAAGCAACGGCAGGAGTGCAGACATTCCTACCATGATCATGCACGGAACAGCTGATAAAATCTGCGATATTGAAGGCACACGAAAAGTATTCCAGAACCTTAAAGAAAAGGGTGAAAAAGTTGAGTTCATCGAGTGGCCGGGTTATTTCCACGAAATACACAACGGCAATGCGGAAAACCGCGGCGATGAGGTAATAGACAGAATAATAGAGTTTATTCTGGAATAGAAGGATTCACATAGAGAGTTTTATTATGCGTGAAGATGACGTATCCCGGTTTGGAGCCGGACGGCTTCTTCACGTATTTTACTTTCACGTAATCCACGGGTACATTTTCAGATGTGGAGGCCTTGCTGTGCCAGGCGGCAATGGCTGCAGCCTGAAATAGCTCTTCCTCGGTAGCCTGCTGGCCATCCGTAAAGAGAATGGCATGTGAACCCGGAATATCCTTGGTGTGGAGCCAGATATCAGAGGAACCGGCCTTCTTGAAGGTGAGCCAGTCGTTTTCTTTATTGTTTCTGCCAACCAGAACCGTCTTTCCCGAAGGCAGGCTGTAGCTGTGAGGCTTAGGCCTGTCTTTTTTGTTTGAGCGGTTTCTGGCGGAATGCTTTCTGAATCTCAGATAGCCGGACTCGGTCAGTTCGTTTCTGAGCAGTTCAATTTCTTCTATTGATTTTGCACGATCAATAAATGAGGAAACTGATTCCAGGTATTCTATTTCAAGGGCAGTCTCTTCAAGCTGAATCTGCTTTTCCTTAATTGCAGTCTTGAATTTGCCGTATTTCTTGTAGTAGTTCTGTGCATTTTTCGCAGGGGAAAATCTCGGGTCAAGAGGGATGTCAATCTCGGCCCCGTCATAGTAGCTTGTGACCTTTACGTTTTTCATGCCCGGCTTTACCAGATGAAGATTGGCCGTCAGCAGCTCACCGTAGAGCCTGTATTTGTCAGAGTTTTCGGCTTTGTGAAGATCCTCATTCAGTCTCTGCACCTTGAGCTTCAGCTTATCCAGCTGAGCTTTCACAACGCGCTGAAGGTCTCCGGACTTCTGCTTTATTGTATTGGATGATTCTCTGTTTACAAAGAAATATTCCGCTGCCTGACTGAGTGTATCGAAGGCGACTGCCTCATAGCTTTCATCCTCTTCGTAGGCGGTTAGCGGAGTTATATGGAAATCTGCAGGTTTGCCGTCCTTGACATATACGATTGGACTTATATTTCTGTTGGCAATGGATTTCTTCAGGTTCTCAAGCCATTCAAAAGCCGAGTCTGAAGCTGCCATGGATTCTGCCAGGGCAGGGGATATGCCGCCAATACCGTCAAGAAGGCTTCTCTCGGGCTGAAGCTGATTGCTCATGAGAGAAAGGATATATTCCTCGCTAGCCTGATCAAATGGCACCTTTGACTGAGCAGGCGGATACTCATACATTTTGCCGGGAAGAATCTGTCTGGCCCTGTTGACGTCGATGCCGACGTGCTTGATGCTGTCGATAATCTTTCCTGTCTGCATGTCAATCAGGAGAACATTTGAATGCTTCCCCATTATTTCTATTATCAGTTTTCTGTTTACGTTAAAGCCAAGCTCATCAATTGTCTCGAGAAGAATCTCGATGATTCTGTCGCTTTCATGCTGCTGTATTTCTGTAATTCTGGCAGCTCCCAGATGCTTGCGGAGAACCATGCAGAACAGCGGAGGATTGGCAGGATTTTCAGGTGTTTCATCCACCAGATAAGTGGCGGAATGACTGCCGGATGCGGACACAAAAAGACGCCTCTTGCCGGCAAGCGTATGAATCTGCAGGAGCAGCTGTTCCGGCTGAGGCTGATAGATCTTTTCTATCTTTCCTGATATTAAATTGTCCCTGAGTTCCTGCACCATTGCACAGGTAACCACACCGTCGTAGGACATTTTGACACCTTTCTGCTTTTGCTTTACAATGATTATAGTATCATAAATTAATAAGAGATAGGAGAAAATTGTATGATCAAAAGTATGACAGGTTTCGGCAGAGGCGAGTTTTCCGACGGGAAAAGAAACGTTATCTGCGAAATCAAAACAGTAAACCACAGATACGCTGACATAAGCGTGAAAATGCCGAAGAGATACTCTTTTGCAGAGGAAAAAATCAAGGCTCAGATCAAGGAACAGATGAAGAGAGGCAAGGCAGATGTATCGATTATTGTTGAAAATCTAACTGAGGGAGACATTACAGTCAAGCTTAATACTCCCGTTGCCGAACAGTACATCGAGAACCTGAAGGAGCTAAAAAACGGCTATGATCTGGCCGGAGAAATCGACCTGAGGCTTGTATCATCAATGCCGGATGTACTCAAGGTTATTCCTGATGTTGAAGATGAGGAGGAAGTGACAGCAGTTATCTGCAGTGCAGTTGATATTGCTGCAAAGAACCTGGATGAAATGAGAACTGTTGAAGGCGAAAAGCTTGCAGAGGACCTTCTCATGCGTGGCGAACTCATCAGAGATATAGTTAAAAAGATTGAAGTTCGTGCTCCGCTGGTTGCCAAAGAGTACAGGGAGAAACTCGAAGCCAGAATCAAGGAACTGGTTGAGGACAAGGTTGATATTCCTGAAGACAGAATTCTCATAGAAGCGGCTGTTTTTGCAGATAAGGCAAATATCACAGAGGAGCTGGTTCGTCTAGACAGCCACATGCTTCAGCTGAAATCATTCCTGACTGAAAGCGATGGAACTGTGGGCAAGAAGCTGGATTTCCTGGTTCAGGAGATGAACAGAGAGGCCAATACCATTGGCTCCAAGGCAAATGATCTTGAAATCACTTCTCTCATGCTGGAAACCAAGAGTGAAATTGAGAAAATCAGAGAACAGGTTCAGAATATTGAATAAAACATATATACGTAATTGGAATTATATGTTATAATATCAACTCGATAAACTGAAATCGAAACAGCGGGAGAAGTCATGACTAAAGGAAAACTGTATGTAATATCCGGACCTTCAGGGGCCGGCAAGGGAACCATCTGCAAGAGGGTTCTCGAAGAAGACGACAATATCAGATTTTCTGTTTCCATGACCACCAGAGAGCCCAGAGAAGGCGAGAAAGATGCTGTAGATTATTTCTTCGTGACGAAGGAAGAATTCGAAAGACTTCTGGCAGAGGGTGGGCTTCTGGAGCACAATCTCTATGTGAACAATTACTACGGAACACCGAGAAAGCAGGTTGTTCAGTGGCTGGAGGAAGGCCATGATGTGATACTTGAAATTGATTTCCACGGTGCCTTCCAGGTAAGAGAAGCATATCCGGAAGCTGTTTTAGTGTTTATCCTTCCGCCATCTGTTGAAGAACTGAAGGCCAGAATAATAGGCAGAGGATCAGAGACAGAGGAAAGCATGCAGAAGCGTCTCGATGAGGCGATGAATGACCTGGCTCAGGCGGATAAATATGACTACAGAGTTGTTAACGAGAATCTGGAGGCTGCGGTTTGTGAAGTGCAGCAGATTATGAAGATAGAAAGAAGCAAGGAGGCTTAAACATGTTATATCCATCCATTAACAAAATCAGATCAAAGGCAGACAGCAGATACACTCTGGTAATTCTGGCAGCAAAGAGATCAAGAGACATTATTGACGGAATGCCTAAGCTTACTGAAAAGGACGTAAGCAAGCCTGTTTCAATCGCTGCAAATGAAATCGCAGAGGACCTGATTACCTACAGAGAGGGCTAATGTGCGAAATCCGCACAAAAAGTGCAGAATCTGATACAGATTATTTTCCCGTTATGTGAAACAATATTCGCATAACGGGATTTTAATTTGGAGGTTCAAAATGAAAAAAGTATTAATTGTTAAGTCCGGCAGGCACAGATACGCTATTCCTTTCAGCGACATAGTCTATATGGAAAAGGACAAAAGGAAGGTTATTGTTCATACCAGGACAGAGGAGAAGTCATTTTACGGAAAATATGAGGAAATACTGCCTCTTCTTGACAGTCGTTTTATCAATCCGCACAGGAGCTTCATACTGAATATGGACTACATAATCGGCATGGATAAGCACACTGTAAGTCTGCATAGCGGGGAGTCTGTGAGATTCTGCAGAGAATGCCTGGAAAGGACCAAAAAAAGCTACGATAATTATATTGCAAATAACCTTGCAAAGCCTTGAAAAATGTAGTATATTGCTAGTTGGTGTCGTCTCGTTTACGGCACTGAAAAAAATATTTTACACACGGCGGTTTTGAAGGAAGCCGGTGCCTTAACGGCCACTAATCTGGCTGTCGCGCAGAAAGCGGTAAGAGAAAGGCTGCAGAGCGTGCAGAAGGTTGCTTCCCGTGGGCCATCGTGGAAGGACGAAAAACCGAGAGGAGAAAAGAAAAAATGTCAGTAATTTCAATGAAACAGTTACTCGAAGCAGGCGTTCATTTCGGACACCAGACAAGAAGATGGAACCCTAAGATGGCTCCTTACATCTTCACTGAAAGAAACGGAATCTACATCATCGACCTGCAGAAGACAGTAAAGAAGATCGACGAAGCTTACGACTTCATGAAGGAAGTTGCAGCAACAGGAAGACCTGTACTGTTCGTAGGAACAAAGAAGCAGGCTCAGGCTGCAATCGAAGATGAAGCAAAGAGATGCGATATGTTCTTCGTAAACCAGAGATGGCTGGGCGGCATGCTCACTAACTATAAGACTATCTCACAGAGAATCAGAAGAATCTATGACATCGAAGCTATGGAAGAAGACGGCACATTCGAAAAGCTGTCAAAGAAGGAAGTACTCAAGCTGAGAGCTGAGCACGACAAGCTTGACAAGAACCTTGGCGGAATCAAGGAAATGAAGGGCATGCCTGGAGCAATCTTCGTAGTAGACCCTAAGAAGGAAAAGATTGCTGTTGCTGAAGCAAAGACACTGGGAATCCCTGTAATCGGAATCGTTGATACTAACTGCGATCCTGATGACGTTGACTACATCATTCCTGCAAACGACGATGCTATCAGAGCCGTAAAGCTGATTGCCGGCTGCATGGCAGATGCTGTAATCGAAGCTAAGCAGGGTGAAAGCTTTGACGAAAGCGAACCTGAAGAAGCTCCTGTAGAAGAAGCTGTAGAAGCTGAAGCTCCTGCAGAGGAAGAAGTTAAGGAGGAAGAATAATGGCTGTAACTGCTCAGATGGTAAAAGAACTGCGCGAAATGACAGGCGCAGGCATGATGGACTGCAAAAAGGCCCTGGTTGAAACTGATGGCGACATCGATGCTGCTGTTGAAGTTCTGAAGGAAAAGGGACTTTCAAAGGCTGCTAAGAAGGCCGGAAGAATCGCTGCAATGGGTCTGGTTAAGACTGCTTTTTCAGAAGATGGAAAGACAGCTGCAATCGTAGAAGTAAACTCAGAAACTGACTTCGTAGCAAAGAATGAAGAATTCATCAACTTCGTTGAAGGACTTGCTAAGCTGGCACTGGAAGCTGAGAGCACAGATATGGAAGCTTTCAAGGCTATGCCTTTCGAAGGTTCAACAGTTGGCGAAGCACTCACTGCACTGATCGCAAAGATTGGCGAAAACATGTCAATCAGAAGAATCGAGAAGGTTGCCGGTGATGCTCTGGCTTCATACATCCACATGGGTGGAAAGATTGGCGTTATCCTCGCAGCAAGCGGAGAAGCTAATGATGCTAACAATGAAGCACTGAACAACGTTGCAATGCAGGTTGCTGCAATGAACCCTCAGTATGTAAGCAGAGACGAAATCTCAGACGACGAGCTGGCAAATATCAAGAAGGTTACTTTGGAAAGCGCACTGAACGATCCGTTCACACTTCCAAAGCCAATCCTGAACGAACTGCTCGACAAGGCTGCAGCAGGCGTATGGGGAGAAGAAGATACAGCTATCCTGAATGAGAAGAGAGAAGACAAGAGCTTCAACTTCAACTACCTGCCAAACTTCATTTCAGAAGAAGGCAAGGCTAAGCTGGCTGAGCTGGCAGTTGCTGCAAAGGCAGAAATCTCCGAAAACAAGATCTTCAAGGGTCTGGTTGACGGACGTATCTCAAAGCAGCTGAAGGAAATCTGCCTGCTGGATCAGACTTACGTAAGAGCTGAAGACGGTAAGCAGACTGTTTCAAAGTATCTGGAATCAGTAGACAAGGGTCTGGCCCTGGCTAAGGTTGTTAGATATGAAGTAGGCGAAGGAATCGAAAAGAAGGAAGAAGACTTTGCTGCAGAAGTAGCTGCACAGCTGAATAAATAATTAAAAATGAAATCCGGGTCTGCATTTCGCGGACTCGGATTTTTCTATGGAGAAAGAAATGATAATCTGGTTAGTAACGGCACTGTATGTAATATGTGCAGTAATCACAATCGTAATCGAGTACAAAAACACGCCGCAGAATGACACTCAGGTGAAGTACGCTACAATGAAATGCGTCACTTCAATACTGTTTCTAGTAATAGCTGTTCTTGCCTTTGCATTAACGGGAAATGGATTGTTCTTCCTGCTTTTGCCGGCATATATTCTGTGTTTCTTTGGCGACCTGTTTCTGGCGCTGGGCCATGAAATCGATAACAGGCTGAAGAATCCTCAATTCGTTATAGGAGTATTCTCGTTCTGTGCGGCCCAGGTTGTACTGTGTATTGTTTTTCTGTCCATGATGGACTGGCATGTCAGCTGGCCTGCAATAGTGGCCCTGCTCGTTCTGGGAGGAACCATATTCTTCACAAAGAGTGATGATTACGACTTCGGCAGCAATGCTGTTCCATGCTCAATCTATGCATTCTTCGTGGGACTTTCCGCAGGTCTGGGTCTGCAGCTGGTAATTACCTGCAGCAGTGATCCTGTAGCGGTGCTTCTCGGAGTTGGCGCCATTGTGTTCCTGCTTTCCGATCTGGTTCTGACAATGAAACTCTTCTGGAAGAAGGACGTTCCATGGGCCGGAGCAGTGCTTCTGGTTCTGTACTGGGGCGCAATGTGGCTCTACACAGCAGCACCTGCAATGTGCATATAAAATAATTGGCAAAAAATAACAGTTAAATATTGACAGCAACCCCTTTTACATGATATGGTTTCAATGTAAATTATTTCCATATCACGAAAAGGGGTTTTTATGATGAAATATGAATTGTTTAAGGAGATTGTGGCTGAGCGCATAATGGATTTCATGCCTCCGATATTTTCGGGCTTTTCTCCGGAAATAGAAAGCGTCCAGAAGGTTAATGTTAAAAAGGATGCGCTTATTCTCAAGCCGGCGGAATGTAAGGAGTCAATGGCTCTTCCGATTGTTTATCTGGATGACATGTATGAGATTTTTTCGATTGACGAAGATCTGGATGAGCTGCTTTCCTTTGTGGCAGGGATCTTCATAAGCTATACGGGCAGTATCAGTCAGGAAGAAATGGAGGTTGATTTTGCATCAAAAAAAGACAACGTGATTATCAGCCTTATCAATACTGAAGCCAACGAAGCACTTCTTGAGGATATTCCTCACATTGATATTCTGAACATGTCGCTGATATTCAGAGTGATTATGAGATGGGTTGGGGACGGATTTGATGCTGTTATACTGAACAACAGCATAATGGAAGACATGGGCCTGACAAAGCAGGAGCTTTACGACATTGCGCTGGAGAATACCAGAAGAATCTTTCCGCCGACCATTGAGCGGTTGGAAGATGATATCTATGTGGTGTCCAACGAAGGGAACATGTTTGGCGCTGCCACGATGGTATATGAGGATTTCATGAAGGATGTGGGGCGCACAGTAGGGGATGAAAATTTCTACGTGCTGCCAAGCTCAATCCACCAGTTCTTCGCAGTGTCCGAAAAGAAAGCGGATCTCGAGCAGCTTATCATGATGCTTGCGGAGGGGAATACGAACATTACAAGAGAGAGCGATAGACTGTCTAATGCAGTGTATTCCTACAGCACGAGCAGGGGAGCACTTCGGAAAGCCGCATCTTATCGCTAGGCCCTCATGCTTCAGGCAGTCAGTCCGTCAAGGAAGAGCGGCAGCATTTTTTCGGAATACTGGCAGAGGGAGTAGTTTCCGCCTGAAATGCACCAGTCATACATCATGGCACGCTCAAAGAGAGCATATGCCTTGGTAATGTCGTTTATTGACAGGTCATCGCGGAATAGATTCTGCTGCTGACCTTCAACCGCAATCTGTCTCAGAAGCTTGTAGTATGTTCTGTCCGGATCCAGCAGGTGCTTTTCACCCTTTGTAGTCAGCTGCGAACCGAAAAGCTGTGAAAGCATTGAAACTGATACGGTGTTTTCAATCATAAGGAAGAGCTCGCGGTTCATTGTAATGAGCTTTTCGATAGGTGAAAGAGCCGGATCCATGGTTTCAATCAGTTCCTCGTACTTCTCGTCAAAGAGGTATGAAAGGGAACCCAGAAGGTCATCCTTGGAATCGAAATAGTGGTAGAAGGATCCCTTTGAAGTCTGGGACAGTTCTACAATGTCATCTATGGTCGTATTGCTGTAGCCGTACTGGTAAAAGAGTTTCCAGGCGGCGGAAACGATACGGCCTTTTGTTTGATTTGTCACTTTTTTCATGAAAATTACCTCATTTTTTTGTTGGTATAAAAATCAGTTCATACTTTAGTCTACTCTATAAATGTTGAAATTTCAACATATTTTCTAATTATTTATGTAAAATAGTATAATAATTATAGAATATGGTTGGTATTTTATTCTTCTATTCGTTCTGTTATACTCGTTACAGAATATATAGAAAGGGTGAATTATTATGAACGCTGAAATTATCGTATTTATAGCTTATTTTGTAATCCTCCTTGGAGTAGCACTCCTGTTCTACTTCAATGGAAGCAATAAAAACCAGAAGGACTACTTCCTCGGCGGAAGACAGATGGGACCTTGGGTAACAGCAATGTCTGCACAGGCATCAGACATGTCGGCATGGCTGCTCATGGGTCTGCCTGGTTCAATCCTGGCATTCGGTTTCGGACAGGTATGGATCGGAATCGGTCTGGCGCTGGGAACTGCAGCAAACTGGATTTTCTGTGCGAAGAGACTGAGGAAGTTCAGTGAGGCTTCCAATGACTCAATCACACTGCCTCAGTACCTGACAAACAGATTCGCAACATCAAGCAAGGTTCTGCAGGTAATATGCGCTGTAATATTCCTGATTGCATTCACAGTATACGTTGCCTCTGCTTTTGTAGCAGGAACATCCGTATTCACAATGCTCTTCCCTGGAATCAAGCCGGGAACCGCAATGCTGGTATTTGCACTGATCATCGTAGGATACACATTCCTGGGCGGGTTCAAGGCAGTATGCTGGACAGACTTCTTCCAGGGCATCCTGATGCTCATCGCACTTCTGGCAATTCCAATCATCGTAGTTGCAACACAGAACGTGGACACAAGCCTGCTTTCGGAAGTATATGAATATACTGATGCAGACGGTTCAATCGTACAGTGCGTATTTGGCGAAAGCCTCTTCGGAGCTTCATGGCAGGATATAGTTTCAGGTCTTGCATGGGGTCTCGGATACTTCGGAATGCCGCACATCATCGTAAGATTCATGTCAATCGAAAAGCCTTCAATGGTTAAGAAATCAGCAGTAGTTGCAATCATCTGGGTTGTACTGTCAATCGGCGGAGCGTGCCTGGTAGCTTACTACGCAAGAATGTTCGTAGCAGAAGAACTGCTGACAATCGGCGCACAGAAGACTGTATTCATAGTAATGGCAAGAAGGTTCTTCCCACCGGCAATTGCAGGATTCCTGCTCGCAGCAATCATGGCTGCTTCAGTATCAACAGCAGACTCACAGCTGCTGGTAGCATCAAGTTCATTCACTGCCGACATGTACAAGCCGCTCATCAGAAAGAACGCAAGCGACAAGGAAACTCTCTGGGTTGGAAGAATTGCAGTAGTTGTACTGGCAATAGTAGCATACATGATCGCCTCATCCGGCGGCTCCGGTGCACAGGCAATCATGAACATGGTAGAAAATGCATGGGGAATATTCGGATCCGCATTCGGACCGGTTGTAATACTCTCGCTCTTCTGGAGAAGATTCAACTATGCAGGCGCATGTGCCGGCGTAATCGCAGGCGCTGCAATGGATATCATCTGGCTCTTCTGCCTCTCATCAACGGGCGTATATGAACTGTTCCCTGGCTTCGTAGTAGGCGGAATCGTTGCAATAGTAGTAACTCTGGCAACAAAGGCTCCGGGCGAAGCTGTAACAGCAATCTACGACAAGGCAACAGCAGACGAATAATAAAATGGGTCAGGGGGACGGTTCCCCTGACCCATTTTTTACATCCATTCGAGAGAATCGACTGCTTCGTCGATTTCGGACTGGTCGCCGGACAGCTGGCGCCTGATGTTCTGCATGCGCATGTCCAGGTCGGCGCTGATGGTGGCACACTCTGTGAGTTCGCCGACAAGGCGGTCGCTGATTTTTTCCGGCAGTTCTTTTTTGTATTTGAGTTTGTGTTCGAGGCTTGCCCAAAAGTCCATGGCGATGGTCCTGAGCTGAACTTCGACTTTCATGTCGCGTTTCTCGTGCTCCAGGAAAATCGGCACTGTTACGATCAGGTGGAGACTTCTGTAGCCGTTTTCTTTAGGGTTTCTTATGTAGTCCTTGCAGTCGAGCAGGGTAATGTCGTCCTGCTGAAGGAAGCAGTCGGCTACTGTGTAGATGTCTTCAGGGAAGCCGCAGATAACACGTATTCCCGCAATGTCTTCTATGTTTCGTTCAATGGATTCGATCGAAAGAGGAATTTCAAGTCGGTTTACCTTTTCTATAAGGCTGTCCATTGTTTTCAGTCTTGATTTGATGGTTTCAATAGGGCTGTATTCTCTTGAAAGGGAGAACTCCTGATTGAGAACGTTGAATTTGGTTTCTATCTGCATTATTGCGCACTCGTAATATGTGAGCATTGTCTGCAGTTCAGCTTCGTTGTTTTCGAAAAAAGCCTGGAATTTATCCGACGTTAATCTGCCAACCAGTATCTCTTTTCTCTTCTGAACAATATAATCTCTGATATTCATACTTCATACCTCACTTACATACATATTATACCACAAAAAAGAGCCATAATATGTTGACCAGGTGAATTATGAATGAGATAATTATAACGTAGATTTTTTTGAAGGGAAGAGCAAATGGATACTCACAGTAAAGGGCTGCTTGCGGTGGCAGCAGGAAACGTAATATTCGGATTCAGTTTTCTGTTTTCCCGTCTGGCCCTGAACATTACAATTCCGGCAGTTCTGGTGGCATACAGGTTCCTCGTTGCCTTTGCGGTAATGAACATTCTGGTGCTCATCGGAAGGAATATCAGGAAAAAGGATGGAAGCCCGCTTGTTGAGTTTTCGCTCAAGGGCAAACCTCTGAAAAATGTGCTGCTTCTGGCACTTTTCCAGCCTGTCTTGTATTTCTTTTGCGAAACCTACGGAATATTCTACACATCATCGGCATTTTCGGGCACAATCATTGCGATTATTCCAATCATGGGAATAGTGTTTGACAAGATTCTCATGCATTCGGACATCAGAAAAAAGCAGATTGTCTGCGCATTTGCATCGGTTGCCGGCGTAATAGTGACAACTCTGGGGGCCCAGGGAATGAAGTCATCCATTATCGGAGTTCTTTTCCTCGGCGGAGCAGTCTGCTTCGGAGCGCTGTTCTATGTTTTCAGCAAGAAATCGGCAGAGCACTACAATGCAATCGAGAGAACATACATAATGTTTGCAGGAGCCAGCGCCGTGTTTATTGCTTTTGCATTAATACAGTGCAAAGGCAATACAGCCATGATTCTGGAACCGCTTGGGAACGGAACCTTCATAATCGCGGTGATTTATCTGGCAGTGATTTCATCGGTTGCCGCTTTCATATTCCAGAACTGGGGCAACAATTACGTTACAGTATCTGAGGCAACGCTCTTTGCCAATCTGACTACTGTAATTTCAATACTGGCGGGGGTTATCTTCCTCCATGAGGCCTTTACAATTCAGCAAATTATAGGAGCCATAGCAATACTGATCAGTGTTTACGTGGCAAACGTTAGGAAATAGAACAAGGTGAGAAAAATGGCATTTCAATTAGGACAGTACACAAAACCAGATTTCACACAGGAAATATTCGTTAATGCGCCGGAGGCAAAGCTTGCACCGGCTCCAAGGGACAAGGCGGCTCCGGAGGGCTTCCATGCAATGTCCATATTCCCTGAATACTTCAAGGTCGGTGACGAGTGGATCCTTCCTGAAGATTCAAGAATGGACTGTGTTCCGGTTCTCGAAGGCGGAAAGATTATCGTAAGGGAATTCAGAAACCTGAAAGAAGGGGATATGGTGTTCCTGGGCAGAACAGAAAACTGCGAGGACGGAATATACGTACACGATGACGGATTCACATTCCCGGGTGTGGAAGAAGGCTTCCAGAATTCATTTGCATTCAGACAGTCAAGAAGCAGGGAAACCGCTTATTCATACGACTACTCAAACATCTATGAGCTGCTCGAGTACGAAAGAGATCATGGATACATCACATGGGTTCTCGGACCTGCATGCGCATTTGACGCAGGAGCCAGAGAGGCATTTTCAACACTGATTGACAAGGGTTATGTAAGTGCACTGCTGGCAGGAAACGCACTGGCAACGCATGACCTGGAGGCGGCATATCTGGGAACAGCTCTTGGAGTTGATATCAGAACCCAGCAGCCTTATTTCAACGGTCATTACAACCACCTGGTTACAATCAATGCAATCAACACCTACGGTTCAATACCGGCATTCATTGAAGGTGAAGGAATAGACAACGGAATCATCTACAGCTGTGTTAAGAACAAGGTACCGTTTGTACTGAACGGCTCAATTCGTGACGACGGTCCGCTTCCTGAAGTTTATGAGCACACATACGTAGGACAGGATGCAATCAGAAGCCATGTGAGAAAGTCCACTACGGTAATCGGCATGGCAACTGTTCTCCACACCATTGCGACAGGAAACATGACTCCTAGCTACAGAGTGCTGGAAGACGGAACGATAAGACCTGTTTACTTCTACAACATCGACACATCAGAGTTCGCAGTAAACAAGCTTGGAGACAGAGGAAGTCTGGCCGCCAAGGGAATCGTTACCAACGTTCAGGACTTCGTTCGCAACCTGGCAAAGAACCTGAAATAATGCAAAGGCAAACAAGGAGATAAGATGGCAACAAAGAAAGAAATAAGAAAGGCGGTACTGGCTGAGCGAAAGGCACTGGATGAAGAAACAGCAGCTCTCGCAGCTCAGGTAATCTGCCGAAAGATTATGGACATAGATGCCTACGAGGAAGCAACAGATGTCTGCCTTTACATGCCTATAAACAACGAGGTTAATGTGCTGCTTTTGGCTGAAATGGCCGAAGAGCAGGGCAAGAGAGTCTGGGTTCCCAAGGTCGTAAAGAAGGGCGAAAAGGACATGGCCGGCGACATGGTCTTCAATCGCTATGAAGGCACTGAAGACGACAGCACGGTTACAGGAGCCTATGACATTACTGAGTCAACTTCGGAGGAAATCCTGGAGCCTAACGACAGTACGGTAATCATCATGCCGGGAGCAGTGTTCACACCGTGGCGTGACCGCATCGGCTACGGCGGGGGCTTCTACGACAAGTTCCTGGATGAACACCCTCAGGTTAAGACAATCGCCGCCTGCTACGACCTACAGGTGGTGCCAGAGATTCCCACAGAAGAATTTGATAAAAAGCCTGACTATGTAGTCAGCGAAACGAGCATTTACAGATAAAGAAGAAACAGAAGATGGATATATTACAGACAACACAGAACATACAGAAAACATTTGAAGAATACGAGCTTTGCAGACAGCAGGCTGACCAGGTGAGAATACTGGCAGACAAGCTTCAGAAAAAGGACGTTACCATAGCTGTCATAGGACAGTTCAAGCGCGGCAAGACCACAATGGTAAACAGCATTCTCGGAAGAAAGCTGCTGCCTACAGGAATAGTGCCGATCACTTCTGCAGTAACCAGAATAGAGTATGCAGATGGACAAAACGGAGAAACCGCGAAGGTTTACTTCCTCAACGGCCTTTGTGAAGAAGTCCCTGTCGGGTCTTTGCATGAGTATATCAGCGAACAGGAAAACCACGATAACGAACGCGGTGTTGCAGAGGTTGAACTGCTGACCGATTCAGATTTTCTGAAGGACGGCCTGATTCTCGTTGACACACCGGGTGTTGGTTCGGTGCACGAGAACAACTCCAAGTCAGCTTACGATTTTGCCAGAGAGAGCGACGGCGTAATCTTCATGCTTTCGGTGGACAGCCCGATTAACCAGATTGAGGTGGACTTCCTCAAGAGCGTTCGCAAGTTCGCCGGCAAGTTCTACTTCACGGTTAACAAGATTGACACGGTTGATGAAGATGACCTGGCTGAATACCTGGAATACTGTACGGCACTCCTCAGCGATATCATGGGATACGATGACGACGATGCAAAGGCAATAAAGCTCATTCCTATAAGCGCCAAGAAGAATATCGGAATTGACACCCTTACTGAAATGGTGCGCGATGACCTGCTTAACAAGGCCGGAGATATCATGAAGCAGTCAGTCAGCCTGAAGCTTCTGGAAATACTGAAGAATACCGGAACACAGATCAGCTCCTACAGGGAAGTGCTTAAGATGGCGCCGAATGTATTCAACAGAAGATTCAACGAAATGAATGAATTTCTCGATACGGAGAGAGCCAAGCTGGACAGCCTTGAGGACAAGAAGTATCTCAGAGCCAGACTTAATGAAGAAAAGGCATACCTCACCATGAAGGTAAGAGAGCTTTTCGGCATAGAATACTTCTACTTTGTGGACAGAAATGATGCGGCAGAATTCCTTGCGAAGGATGAATATGCGGCAGAGCTTGCGGAAACTTATGACGAGCTGGCTGAGACACTGAATGCCATATTCATGTACAAGGAAGAAAACGCATATACGGTGGCCAGAAGGATAGAAGATCTGAATATTCTCATGCAGAGCATGAAGAAATTCGCAAGACAGATAGAACAAGATATGGTATAATACTTCAGATAATATGATGTTTAGACACTATAGAAGAAGGAGTCGTTTATGAAACCTAAATACAAACGTGTTCTGATTAAGGTCAGCGGCGAAGCAATGGCCGGAGACCAGCATTTCGGAATCAATTGGGAAATGGTTAAAACAACTGCTCTTCAGCTCAAAGAGGTTGCAGATGCCGGAGTACAGATTGCTGTAGTTGTCGGCGGAGGAAACTTCTGGAGAGGCAGAAGCAGTGAGGAGATGAACAGATCAACAGCTGACTACATCGGCATGATGGGTACTGTTATGAATGCACTGGCCCTCCAGGAAGGACTTGAGGCTGCAGGCGTTCCGAGCGTTGTTCAGACTGCAATCGAGATGCGCCAGGTGGCAGAAGGCTATAACAGGAGAAATGCAGTAGCACATCTGGATGCAGGCAAGATTGTAATCTTTGGAGCAGGAACAGGAAGCCCGTTCTTCTCAACGGATACAACAGCAGCATTAAGAGCTGCAGAAATCGAGGCAGAGGTAATACTCATGGCCAAGAACATTGACGCAGTTTACTCTGCAGATCCTAAGCTTGATCCTGACGCAGTCAGATACAGTGAACTGACTCATGCGGAGGTTCTCGAAAAGGATCTCAAGGTAATGGATGCGACAGCAGCTGCACTTTGCAGAGATAACAACATAGCAATCCATGTTTTCGGCCTTGCCGAAGAAAATGGAATGATGAAGGCAATATACGGAGAGTCCATTGGGACAATAGTAAAATAACCGGAGGTAATGAAATGAGCGAATTCAGTATGGAATTATTAGAAGAAAAGATAAAGAAGAGCGAAACTCTTCTGAAGGAAGATCTTGCAACAGTAAGAGCAGGCAGAGCAAACGCCGCACTGGTTGACAAGGTAATGGTTGAATACTACGGAACACCTACACCGCTTAAGGCACTGGCAAACATCAGCGTTCCTGAACCAAGAACTCTTCTGATTACACCTTTTGATCCGAAGAGCATTCCTGAAATCGAGAAGGCCATCAATGTTGCCAACGTTGGAATCAACCCTGTAAATGACGGTAAGGTTATCAGACTTCAGATTCCACAGGTAACTGAAGAAAGAAGAAAAGAACTGACCAAGACCATCAAGAAAATGGGTGAAGACACCAAGGTTGCAGTAAGAAATCTCAGAAGAGATGCCAACGACAAGGTTAAGAAGATGGAAAAGGCCGGCGATTACACTGAGGATGATGTTAAATCAACTCTGGACGAAATTCAGAAACTGACAGACAAGTCCATTAAGGAAGTTGATGAAATCGTTGCAGCAAAAGAAAAGGAAATCATGGAAGTTTAAGACACTATGACTGAACTGATTAAAGAATTAATGCCACAGCACGTTGCCATCATCATGGATGGCAACGGCCGCTGGGCCAAGAAAAAGGGCGTACCAAGGGTAGCCGGTCACAGAGCGGGAATGGAAGCGATGAAAAAGATTGTTGACCACTCTGATAAACTCGGAATCAAGTACCTGACAGTGTACGCTTTTTCTACAGAAAACTGGAAAAGATCAATGGAAGAGGTTTCCGGAATATTCAAGCTCCTGGTTACCTTTGTTAATCGTGACCTTCGCGAGCTCATTGAAAACAATGTATGCGTAAAGGTTCTCGGAGACTACAGCATGATTCCAAAGGATTCAAAGGAGGCTCTCGAGAAGACAATTCACGATACAGCGGACAACACCGGTCTCCAGTTTAATATCGCACTGAATTACGGAGCACGTGATGAAATAATCCGCTCCGTTAAATCAATTGCAGCTCGTGCAAAAGCAGGAGAGCTTGAGCCTGAAGACATTGATGAAGAAACAATCGCACGCGGACTTTGGACAGGAGAAGAACACGCTTTCTCACCTGACCCTGAACTTATAATCAGAACCAGCGGGGAAGAAAGACTTTCCAACTTCCTGCTCTGGCAGGGGGCCTACAGCGAATTTGTTTTCAGCGATGAACTCTGGCCGGATTTCACTCCTGAAGAGTATGAGAAATGCATTGCTGAATACCAGTCGAGAGACAGGCGTTTCGGAGGAAGATAGATATGAAAACAAGAGTATTGTCGGGACTCATAATGCTCCCGCTTCTCGTAATTGTAATACTGAACGGATGGGTTCTGTTTGCCGGATGCTTCGTACTGAGCATAATGGCGGTATTTGAATTCTACAGAGGCTTCAAGGAACTGGCCATAAAGCCGAGCTTTCCAATAGCCATAGGCTCTGCCGTACTGCTGTACCTTATCGGATTCCTGGGCCATTACGGCTCTCACTGCGAATACTTCGCATCGAGAGATTGGATGATGCTCTGGGTGTTCGCAAGCATGCTGGCGTGCCTTCTCTATCTGTTTAAGATCAATGAAAGAAAGCTTGAAGATTCAATGGTTACGGCAGTGGGAATCTTTTATGTGATTTTCTTCTGCTACCACCTGGCGATGATAGGGATGTCGGAATTCAGCATTTTCGTATGGCTCGTCGTAATAACAGCCTTCGGAACTGATATCTGCGCATACTTCGCAGGTGTCTGCCTTGGAAAGCACAAGCTCTGCCCGGTTATCAGCCCTAAGAAAACCTGGGAGGGTGCAATAGGCGGAGTTCTCGGAAGCGTTATCCTGTGCGGAATCTTCGCAGTGATATTCGCAAGACCTTACATTCTCCACTGCCTGATTATCGGAGTTTTAGGAAGCGTAATATCCATGTTCGGAGATCTGACAGCTTCAGTATTCAAGCGCAAGATGGGAATCAAGGATTACGGAAATCTAATTCCGGGACATGGCGGAATTCTGGACAGATTCGACAGCATCCTGTTCACAGCGCCGCTGGTATTCTATTACATCATGCTTGTTATCATGTAAAGCAGGAAAAATGTTCCACGTTTTTTACCAAAATACTTATAAAACAATAAAAACGTGGAATTTGAAGTGACCGACAAATAATAATTCCACGATTTGCTGAAAAAAGGCCTTAAAACTGCCTTATCCGTGGAATTAGCTCAAAAGGAAAAGAAGATGAAGAAGAGAATTGCAATACTCGGGAGTACCGGTTCTATTGGAACGCAGGCCTTGGATGTAATACGACATAACAAAGATAAATATGAAGTTGTTGCATTAAGTTGCGGGTCAAATACTGAACTTCTGGAAAAACAGGTTAAGGAGTTTAAGCCTCTGGCAATCTACTCGGCAGAAGAAAGCAGTAAAAACCCGGCAAATTGCAGTTCGCTCAAGGAAATAGCCACCATGCCCGAGGCGGATATTGTTCTGAATTCCCTCATGGGAATGAGGGGACTGGAGCCTACACTGGCGGCAATTGAAGCTGGCAAGGATATTGCCTTTGCGAACAAGGAAACGCTTGTTGTTGGCGGTGAGCTTGTCATGGAGGCGGTAAAGCGCAAGGGCGTGAAGCTTCTGCCTGTTGACAGTGAGCACAGCGCCATATTCCAGGCACTGCAGGGGAACGAAGGCAACCCGATTAAGAGAATAATTCTGACAGCATCTGGTGGACCTTTCAGAGGTTACTCGAGAGAGAAGCTTGAAAATGTAACACTTGCCCAGGCACTGAAGCATCCGAACTGGTCAATGGGCAGCAAGATTACAATTGATTCTGCGTCAATGATGAATAAGGGACTGGAAATCATAGAGGCAAAGTGGCTCTTTGATGTACCGCTTGATAAGATCCAGGTGGTTGTGCATCCGCAGAGCGTGCTCCATTCTGCAGTTGAGTATGAGGATGGATCCGTTATTGGTCAGATGGGCAACCCGGACATGAGAGTGCCTATCGGCTACGCATTTTCCTATCCTGAGAGGCTGGAGCTGACGGGCGATACAGGAGTTGAGAGTCTTGACCTGTTTTCACTGAAGGACGGACTCAGCTTCTATCCTGCCGATGACAAGGTGTTCAAGACAATCGCTCTGGCAAGACAGGCCAGTGAAATGGGCAGCAGTTATCCGGTTGTGCTCAATGGAGCAAATGAAGTGCTTGTTGACCTGTTTTTGCATGAAAAAATCAGGTTTATCGATATACAGGATACGCTCGAGAAAATTCTTAATGAGCATAAGCCTGTTTACAATCTGACTCTTGAAGGGGTACTTGAGGAAGACAGAAAGATTAGAGATTACGTGAGAAAACTTGTGGAGGGATAATTACAGATGACGGTTATTTATGCCATATTAATATTCTGCCTGCTCATCTTCGTGCATGAGCTTGGGCATTTCATAGTAGCCAAGGCCTGCGGTGTTAAGGTTAACGAGTTCGCCCTGGGAATGGGTCCTGCGATTTTCAAGAAGCAGAAGGGCGAAACTCTCTATGCGCTGCGCATACTGCCTGTTGGCGGATACTGCAAAATGGAAGGCGAGGACGAGGATTCGGAAGAGCCGAGGGCATTTAACAACCAGCCTGCATGGCAGAGAGCCTGCGTGCTGGCAGCCGGCTCTGTCATGAATTTGATTACCTGCGTCATCCTTCTCATAGTCATTGCTTTCTGGGTTGGAACTTCAACGACGACCATAAATGAAGTAATGGATGATTCACCTGCACAGAAGGCGGGAATCGTTTCCGGAGACACAATTGTCCAGGTGGACGGCGAAGAGATTAATGAATGGGATGACCTGATTCAGGCTCTTGGATACAACGAGAATGACAGGGCAAAAATAACTGTCGACAGAGACGGTGAGGAAATTACCCTTACTGCTGACCTGGAATATGACAAGGATACCGGCAGGAAAATGATCGGCATCACGCCGACCACTGAACATAAACCCGGCAAGGCTGTCATAGGCGGCATTAAGAACACGGGAAGCATGACTGTGATGATGTACACCATCCTAAAGCAACTCTTCACAGGCGAAGTTGCTGTCAAGGAACTCAGCGGCCCTGTCGGAATAGTGTACGCAACAAACCAGGCTGCCAAGTCCGGTTTCATGTATGTAATCTACCTTACGGCATTGTTGTCACTTAATCTGGCAATAATAAACATGCTGCCGTTCCCGGCACTTGACGGGGGAAGACTTCTGTTCCTTGTTATCAGACTCTTTACCGGCAAGCGTGTTTCGGATGAGACAGAGGGCAAGATTCACTTCATAGGAATCTGCCTCCTTTTCGCACTGATGATATACGTTACATTCAATGACGTCATAAGGTTCATAATACCAATTTTCTAGACATGAAAAAATCAGTAAAAGCAGGAAATGTGCAGATTGGCGGCGGTGCTCCCGTAAGCATCCAGTCAATGTGCAATACTAAAACTTCAGATGCAAAGGCAAGCATCGAGCAGATCAGAAAACTGGAGGAGGCAGGCTGTGAAATCATACGCCTGACTGTTCCTGACGAAGAAGCTGCCCGCGGTTTTGCCGAGATAAAAAAAGCTGCCCGCATACCTGTTGTAGCGGACATTCATTTTGATTACCGCATGGCCCTTGCTGCCATGGAGGCGGGAGCAGACAAAATCAGAATTAATCCGGGAAACATCGGCGGCGAAGAAAATGTGAAGGCAGTTGTTGAGAAGGCAAAGGCATGTCACATACCTATTCGCGTGGGTGTAAACGGCGGATCACTTGAGAAGGATATTCTGGCTAAGTACGGCAGGGTTACTGCAGAAGGTCTGGCAGAAAGTGCACTGAGAAATGTGGCACTTCTCGAGAAATACGATTTCGAAGACATAGTCATTTCACTGAAATCATCTGACGTGAAAATGAACTTTGACGCATACAGAATAGTAGACAGCAAATCCGACTATCCGCTCCACATAGGTGTGACGGAAGCGGGCACTCCGTCCAGAGGCAAAATCAAGTCAGCCGCCGGAATAGGCGCACTGCTTCTTGAAGGCATAGGTGATACCATGAGAGTATCTCTGACGGCAGATCCTGTCGAAGAGGTGCATTTTGCCAAGGCGCTGCTGGCATCTTTGGGAATGAGAGATGAAGGCATACAGGTTGTATCATGCCCGACATGCGGCCGTACGGAGGTAAATCTGGAGAAGATTGCTGAAGATGTTGAGCGCAGAGCTGAGAAGCTCATGGAGTCTGGTTTTGCACGAAAGGGTGTGAAGCTTGCCGTAATGGGGTGCGCAGTAAACGGTCCCGGAGAGGCAAGAGAGGCAGACTTTGGTGTAGCCTGCGGAAGAGGAGAGGGACTGCTCTTCTCAAAGGGCGAAATAGTTAAGAAAGTAAAAGAAGAAGATATAGCGGAAGAACTTATTAAACTGGTGACAAATGAGAAAGATTCTTGAGGAATCCATAGACTTTTCGAGAGCAGTAAATTTTAATAAAGAAGATTTGAAGGTTGAGACGAAAAAAGCTTCACTGAACAGCAGGACTCATGTGCTGAGCCTGGAGCTCGTTCTCAATTTTATTGTGTCCGCAGAATCCCTTGAAGTATTCAAAAGCAGACTGATACGTCAGCTTAAGGATGTCAGGGACATTGACCTGAGCATCGATTATCAGGATGTAAAGGGCAGAGAAGTACCTCTTCCTGAGAAGAAGGCCGAAATTGAGGCACCGACCTTTGCCGCCGGCGGTGGCGGAAAAGGCAAAGGCGGCTGGCAGGGTGGCAGAAGCAGGAGAAAATATATTCCTGTCAGCGGTAACCT
>JAUNIQ010000176.1 GCA_030535275.1 Bacillota bacterium
AGGAGGATGCCCTATGCCGTTACCAAAAGAAGAGCACTACACGCTTGCCGATGCCCTGACATGGGATGAAAATGAACGGATTGAACTGATTGACGGTGTGCCGTATATGATGGCTCCGCCTGTCAGGGAGCATCAAAGAATCCTGATGGAGCTTGCCAGACAGATTGGGAACTATTTGGCAGGGAAAAAGTGTGAAGTCTATCCGGCCCCTTTTGCTGTCCGTCTGTTTGAGCAAGCAAGTGATGAACCGAGAAATGTAAATACGATGGTGGAGCCTGATATATCTGTTGTGTGTGATCCTGATAAGCTTGATAAAATTGGGTGCAGAGGTGCGCCCGATTTTATAGTGGAGATTCTTTCCCCTTCTACACAGCGTCACGATCGTCTGACAAAATATAATCTGTACCAGCAGGCAGGGGTTCGGGAATACTGGATTGTTGACCCGGAACTTCAAACTGTACAAGTATTTGTATTGGAAGATAGACACTTCCAGGCATTTGAGTTCTATAATGCTGACGCTGTAGCAGATGTCAAAGCCCTGCCTGGATGCCGCATTTCTCTATCGGATGTGTTCGGCATTTAGCAGTTAAGAAAACGTATCGTTAAATAAAAAATATAATTATTATCATCATCATTAAACACCAGAGAAACACGCTCCTGCCACCAGTATCAATAGTTCTGTGGTGAGCGTCAAATCAACCAGCATCTTCCTTGAACCCAGCAAACCTGCCAGAATAAGAAAGAATCCAATAGTCTCTCTGAGAGTATCATACACTCGCGCATAATACCGAATACTCTACGAGAGACTATTAGAAAAATACATAACTATTCTGGGAGGGTTATGGCAATGAGCAAAAACCTGCAATCGCTAAACCATAATCAGCGAATGGCCCATTGGAGCAAACAGGTAGAAGCCTGTCGAAGCAGTGGCCTTACCGTCGCACAGTGGTGCAGCGAAAACAACGTGGCTGTATCAACCTACTATTCCTGGCAGAAGAAACTGTTTCAGAATCTTGTTGTGCCGACGGATGTCTGTTTTGCGGAGCTTCCGGCAGCAGTGCCTGAGTCCCCAAAGACCGTAACAATTCGCTGCCGCGATTTCACGATAGAACTGGACAGCAGTACAGATCCATCTGTGTTGCGCACCGTCATAGAGGCTCTGAAGTCATGCTGAATGACTTCAACTGCAGATGCCCCGTGTACATCGCCTGCGGCTATACCGATCTGCGGAGGGGCATCGACGGACTGGCAGGCATGGTGGAATCCCAGTTCAATCTGAATCCGTTCCGACCCGCACTGTTCCTGTTCTGCGGCCGGCGGAGGGATCGTATCAAAGCCCTGTATTGGGAAGGCAACGGTTTTGTATTGGCTTACAAGCGGCTGGAGTCAGGCGCTTTCCAATGGCCGAGAAGCGCTGACGAGGTGCGGCAACTCACGCCGCAGCAGTACCGCTGGCTCATGGAGGGACTGAGCATCGACCAGCCGAAGGCACATAAACCGATTGCCGGACTACGCATAATTTGACAGAAAATATTCTATAAATAGTGACTTTTCAATGAAATTATGATATAATTTCGTTATGATTAAGGCACAGAACACCAGCAAAAGAACCGGTGAGATGGTGACCATTTCACG
>JAUNIQ010000177.1:0-1107 GCA_030535275.1 Bacillota bacterium
CAAAAAACCAGACGAGGCTTCAAAAAACAAGGACAAAGATTCAACAACAGGCTTTTACTTATATTCATGAGGACGCAGATATATATCTGATGAATATGCCTACCGGAAGCGGAAAGACGCTCTGTAGTGCCAAGTGTGCACTTATGAAGGCGTTGGAGGAGAAAAAGAAACACATCATTTACGTTATTCCTTACAACAGTATTATTTCGCAGACTGCTGATGAGTTTCAACACATATTCAATAAAGATGCTCGGAGCAGGGATGAAGAGATCCGTATTCTCAGACACCAGTCAACCTACTCGATCGAGGATGAGGAGAATGCTGACGATATATATAAATTACAGGTCAGTCAGGCAACAGAGAACTGGGATGCAGATTTCATTATCACAACAGAAGTACAGTTTTTCGAGACCATGTTTTCGTCTAAGAGAAGCAAATTGAGAAAAATGCACAATATGGCAGATAGTGTGCTTGTATTCGATGAAGCGCACTTGCTCCCGGTAAAGTTTCTGCAGCCCTGTCTTGAAGGGATCGGGGTATTGACCAAAAAACTGGGCTGTAAAGCAATTCTACTGACTGCAACTATGCCAGATTACAGACAGCTGATTGACACGTACGTTCCGATAGGATTAAGGATAAAGGAACTGGTCCCGGACAGAACAGACTTTTCTATTTTCGATAAATGCAAATATACGAATCTCGGGACAATTACTGAAGATCAATTATTGGAGCGTGTTACTGGAGGCGGATCGACGCTTGTTGTGGTTAATACCCGCCGGAAAGCCAGGGAATTATTTGAAAAACTCGGAGGTGAAGAAAGAAAGAATCTGTACCATCTATCAACATTGATGACGAAGAGGGATCTACAGGATACAATTGATGAAATTAAGAGCAAACTGGAACAATTGAACCATGAGAAAGGAGGCCAGGTGGAACCGATTATTGTAATCTCCACCTCTTTGATCGAAGCCGGCGTTGATTTGGATTTTGAAAATGCCTATCGTGAGATTACAGGACTTGATAGCATTCTTCAAACGGGAGGAAGGTGTAACCGGGAAGGAAGGCGAAAGAATGGAAATGTTTTTATTTTTGAAATAACCAGTAGTG
>JAUNIQ010000177.1:1117-1624 GCA_030535275.1 Bacillota bacterium
GGTCAGGCGGGCAGAGGAGGACCCGAAAGTTGTTGTAACCAGGGCGATTCTTGAGAAATATAAGGATCTTGCATCCGAAGAGTGCATCAAGGAGTATTACAAGCGTGTTTATCTCACAGACAGATCAGAAATAGTAGAAAAATCAATGCACAGCTGTATGAAAACCATGGGACTCCCTGTAAAAGTGAATGCTGTTGGTTCGATCCCTTTTGCCTCATATGATGTCCAGATGATCATTAGCCATGATGAATCGCTGATTATTCCTGAATGTGACGAAGCAGTCAAAATGATCAGAACGATGAAATATGGCGGAGTTTCCGGGAAAATACTTAGATCTTTACAACAGTATACGTGCAGTGTGCCTCGTAATATGATGGAAGAACTTTTGCGACAGGGTGTTATAGAGAATATTTCTGCAGAAAATCAAAGCAGGAATCATGGAGGTGTGTTTACTCTGAGTAACATGAATTATTACGATCGTCAAAAGGGAATTCTTACAGAGGGAAA
>JAUNIQ010000068.1 GCA_030535275.1 Bacillota bacterium
ATCTTGTAATCCTTGTCCAGTCCGAGAATTGCGCTTATTTCATTGTACAATCCTTCTACACTGTAACCGTATCCCTGCTGACCAAAACCACCGAAGTTGTTAAGGTCCTGTCTGATCTGAGATGCAGTATATCCAATCAGGTTCGAGAACTCGTTGGATGAGATTTTATCTACACCCTTCTTTCTCAGTTCGTTCAGATATCTTCTGTATCTTGGCAGTCTCTTGATTACAGCATTTGAAATCTTTGCCTGCTTTTTCATAGCAATGCCTGTTTACTGAATAGCCTTTTCTACGTAATTTACCATATCGTTAATAGTCTGGAATTTTTCTGCATCTTCGTCAGGAATCTCGATGTCATATTCATCTTCGATTGCCATGATGATTTCAACAGCGTCCAGTGAATCTGCTTCCAGATCCTTCATCAGATTTGTATCCATCTGAATTTCATCTGCGCTTACGCCAAGCTGCTCAACGATCATTTCCTTGATTTTATCTAATACCATTTACATTTACCTCCGTGTTAAAAATCTATCATATTATACCGAAATCACCCTTGTAATTCAAGCCAAAGCTCATAGTTTTTGTCCAAGTCGGATTTCTTGGAATTCAGGCTCTCTGACAGCTCTGCAAGCTTTTCGTGGTCTGTCATGATGCTTTCATCGCAAAGCTGGGCCTCAATCTGGCTGATTTCCTCCTCAAGCCGCTGTATTTCGGCCTCCAGGCCCTCTTTCTTTCGCCTCAGACGCCTCTCTTCAGCCTCTTTCTCCTTCTGAATCCGCCTCTGCTCGGCGCTTGACGGCGCTTCCTCCTTAGGGCTGGCCAGATTTCTAACATAGTCCTTTGCCGACTGTATCATCTGCAGCTTCTTCTCAACATAGTAGTCATACTTGCCCAGATAATTTACCAGTCCGCTTTCCGTAAGCTCCATTATTCTAGTAGGAATTCTGTTCAGAAAATATCTGTCGTGGGATACGATAATGCAGGTTCCCGGGAAATCCAGAAGCGCTTCTTCAAATATTTCCTTAGACTCAATGTCCAGATGGTTTGTCGGTTCGTCGAGAATCAGAGTGTTCGCTCCTGACATCATGAGCTTAAGCAAAGACAGCCTTGCCCTTTCTCCGCCGCTCAGGTCTCCCACGTTCAGAAAGACATCTTCGCCTCTGAAAAGGAATCTGCCGAGGATGTTTCTCAGCTCACCCTCTGAGTATAAGTGGTATGCGTCCTGCAACTCTTCGATTACCGTGTTAGCGTTGTTCAGAAGCTGCTGTCCCTGGTCATAGTATCCGAACTGAACATTGTGTCCGACCTTGATTCTGCCCGTGGTGCTCACCAGGTCTCCCATTAGCATTCTGATGAGAGTGGTCTTGCCGATTCCGTTGGCTCCTACTATGCAGATTCGCTCGCCCCTCTTAACGTCAATTTCAACGCCTCTGAAGAGTTCGACTCTGTTAAGCCCATAGCCGAATGACTTGCTGAGGTCTTCAGCGAAAAGCACGTCCTTGCCGCTCTGGAAGTTCTGCTGGAAGTTCAGCTTCATCTTGCCGTGGCCGCCGTCGGGTCTGTCCATGAGTTCCATGGCGGAAAGTCTCTTCTCCCTCGAGGCAGCTCTCTTGGCCAGCTTCTCTGTTCCACGCTGCTTGAATCTGCGAATCATCTCCTCCTGGCGTTCAACTTCCTTCTGCTGCTTTTCATATTTTCTGAGTTCCGCTTCACGCCTGTTGCGTCTCTCGGCAGCATAGAAGTCGTAATTGCCTTCGTAAATGTTCAGCTTTCTGTTTTCTATTTCAAATATTCTCGTTACTGTTTCGTTGAGAAAGTATCTGTCATGGGAAACGATAACCATGGTTCCTCTGTAGCTCTTGAGATACTGCTCCAGCCACTTGAGTGTCCCTATGTCCAGATGATTTGTAGGCTCGTCAAGGAAGAGAATGTCCGGCTTCTCTAGAAGCAGAATCGCCAGGGCAAGTCTTGTCTTTTCACCCCCGCTCAGAGTTGAAATCTTCTTATTGTATGTGCTCTCATCAAAGGCCATGCTGGTGAGGATTCCCTTGATCTCACTCTGGTACTGATAGCCGCCCATGTACTCGTAACGCTCCCGAATCTGTTCGTAACGCTCCAGGGCCCCATGGTCCTTCTCGCCTTCAGCCAGCAGTCTTTCCATTTCCTTCTCCATTTCAGGGAAATGTTCAAAGACAGCATTGACCTCTTCTATGACCGTCTTCTGTGAATCGAAGCCCGCATCCTGCTGCAGGTATCCGATTTTAAGATCCGCAGGCACGAAAAAATCTCCCTCTTCGTGAGGGAGCTGACCTGTCAGCATTCTCAGCAGAGTAGTCTTGCCCGCTCCGTTGATGCCAATGATTCCAACCCGGTCGCCCTTGTTAATTGAAAAGCTGACCTTGTCCAGAACCAGGTTTGTGCCGTCATATTCCTTTGTCAGATCTTTAGCTGAAATTACTATCATGTGTTAAATCTTACAGTGGTAAGTTTGGTATCGCGTCCAGAGTCAGGTCGTCAATGCCGCCTGCCTTGTACTTGTAGTATGCTGCACAGCCAATCATTGCGGCATTGTCAGTGCAGAGAATCGGTGACGGATGGTAGAGCTTCAGTCCGCGCTTTTCGCACTCGGCTGAAAGCATTTCACGCAGCCTGCTGTTTGCTGCTACTCCGCCTGCCATTACGATTTTGTCCTTCTTCATGTCCAGCGCTGCGCCGACTGTCTTTGCAACAATAACGTCAAGCACTGCCTGCTGGAAGCTTGCTGCTACGTCGGGCACGCTGATTTCGCGACCGGCCTGTTTCTCGGAATTCACGTAGTTTAGAACGCCTGTCTTGATGCCGCTGAAGCTGAAGTCCAGGCTGTCCTTCTCAAGGAATACGCGCTTGAATTCAACCGCTTCAGGATTGCCTTCCCTGGCTATCTTGTCTATGAGCGGTCCACCCGGGTATCCCAGTCCCAGAACGCGGGCAACCTTGTCGTAGGCTTCTCCCGCCGCGTCGTCTCTGGTACCGCCCAGAACGTGACATTCGTTGTAATCAGTCACTTCAACTATGTTAGTGTGACCCCCTGAAATGACCAGCGCCATGAACGGAGGCTCCAGTTCAGGATGCTCAATGTAGTTGGCACTGATGTGTCCCTGAATGTGGTGAACGCCAATAAGAGGCTTGCCCGTAGCGAGGGCATATGCCTTGGCAGTTGCCAGTCCGATTAGCAGAGCGCCTACAAGTCCCGGGCCGTAGGTGACTCCGATTGCATCGATATCATCCATGGTAACCGGGCATCCTGATTTCTCTGCCGCCTCAGCCAGTGCCTGCTCCACAACCCAGTTCACATTGTCCAGGTGATGGCGCGAAGCAATCTCGGGAACAACGCCGCCGTATGCCTTGTGTATGTCTATCTGCGAGGAGATAATGTTGGAGCGCAGGTCACGTCCATCAAGGACAACTGCCGCTGCCGTCTCGTCACAACTTGATTCAATTGCCAGTATTGCGAATTTGCCGTCTATCATCTATTCATCATGACGCCACATGATAAGGGCGTCCTCCTTCTCAAATCTGTAATAGCCTTTGCGCACTCCCTCAACCCGGAAGCCGAATTTCTCATAAAGCCCTATGGCCGCTTCGTTGGATCTGCGCACCTCCAGAGTGTAGTGCCTGATTCCCTCATTTGAAGTGTGCTCAATGAGAGTGTCTATAATCCCTTCGGCGATTTTGCGATTTCTGTAGCCGGGCATGACAGCCACATTGGTAATGTGTCCCTCATCCTCAATCCACCAGAGGCCCGCATAGCCTACAACCCTGCCGCTGTGCTCGGCGACAATGTAGAATGCTCTCGGGTTTTCCTCAAGCTCGATTCTTATGGAATCCAGACTCCATGGATCCGGGAAGCAAAGTCTCTCGATCTCATATATGTCATTTGCATCTGCAGGCTCTGCCTGTCTGATGATTACATCTGCCATCTTACTTCCCCTGCTTCTCTCTAAGCTTGCGCTCCGCCTCAGGCAGTCGCATGTACTCAGGCTTCAGTCCCTCATAGGAGAAGCTGATACCTCTCTCGAAAAGTCTCTTTCCAAGGCGGGCAACCTGCTCAGCATCCTGATAAAGAGATGCGAATGCCATACCGCCGCTTCTCAAAGATTCTATCCTCTCCCTATAGGCGTCAACGCCGTCTCCCAGGAAAAGAATCTGGTCATATTCGGCCGTAAGTTCAAGAAACTCTTCTATTGTATAAGGGCCTGCCTTGATCTTCTCAACAGGGAAACCATCCTCAATGAAATAGCCTCCACCGTAAACCTGACTTCTGCGCGCATCAAGAATCGGGCAGATGAGCGTGTCTGCCTTTGCATCTGCTGACTGTACTCCACGCATTGCCAGAGCCTCCAGCGTTGGAACCGGCACGCAGAGCTTGCCGCTGATCTGTCCCAGGGCTCTCGCCGTGGACACGCCGATTCTGATTCCCGTAAAGGAGCCCGGGCCCTGCGATACTGCGATTGCATCCAAATCGCCTATTGACAACCCGGCTTCTCCCAGGACCTGGCTGATCTGAGGTGTCAGATTCTGCAGGTGTGAAAATCTGTCGTGGCCTTCCACCTTCGCTATTATCTTGTCGTCTTCCGCCAGCGCCACTGATGCGTAGGCGCCGGTCGTTTCAATTGCCAGAATGTGCATTCTCTTTTAGCCTTCCTCGATCTCGTATATTCTCTCGCCCTCGGATGCGCCGTAGTCAATTCTGATTACCATGGCATCCTCCGGAATGATTTCTTCTATTATATCAGCCCACTCAATGATGCAGACGCCGTCGCCGAAGAAATACTCCTCGTAGCCGATTTCAAACATCTCGTCAATATCACCGATTCTGTACACGTCAAAATGAAAGAGTGGAAGCCTGCCGCTTCGGTACTCCTTCACAATATTAAAGGTAGGACTGGTAATCGTCTCCGTAACGCCCAGCCCTCTGGCTATGGACTTGGTCAGCGTCGTCTTGCCCGTTCCCAGATCGCCAATCAGCGCGATAACCGTTCCCGGCTCAACCTTCTGCCCAAGCTCATACCCGAACCTTTCAGTATCCTGTTCACTTCTAATATTTATTCTCTTCATAGTGGGACGAGGGGTCGGTTCTTCTGACCCATTTTACTGCTTGTGCAGGAACGGTGAGATACGCTTGTAAATTACGAATGTGATAATTGAGTTTGCTGCGCCCTTGATCAGGTTAAAGAGCAGGATGAACGGCATGAGCTGAACAACTACTTCCTTCATTGCTGCGCCGCCGTAGTAGTAAGGGGTTACGAAGTAGTTTGCAAATCCCATTACTATTATCATTGCGATTGTTGCAATTATCATTGAGATGATTGCTACCTTTTTGCTCTTGTGTCCATTGTAGATGAGGGATGCAATCAGCACGAAGGTTCCCGATGCCAGAACGTGCATGATGAAACCGTAGAGCTGGTCTCCGCCCAGGAGGAATGCCTGGATAAAGCTTACTACAAATGTAATGAGCAGTCCTGCAATCGGGCCGAATGCAAATGCGGAAATGATGATTGGAATATCCGCAAAGTCATAAGTCAGGAATGGCACCATTGGCAGTATTGGAAATCTGAAGAGTCCGAATACGCAGGCGATTGCCGCCATCATTCCCATCTTGGCTATCATCTTAGCCGAAATCTTGTTTGTTGTGTTGAGATTCTCTGTCATTTTCTCGTTTCCTTTCGCTTATCAGCGAATCTGCCCCATATTAAAACCCCGGCAAAGCCAGGGCAAATACTCGCAAAATCTGTACGCGCACCGCGCACAAAAAAAGCTTTCTTGTTTCTTTCATCCGGACTGTAACCGTCGGTGCAGGAATCCCGCCTGCTCTGCGTCCGGGTCCGTATTCACAGACCTTTATGCTCGTGGACTATAACCACCGGTGAGGACTTTCACCTCGCCCTGAAACAGATTCTTGAATTATTTACAGTACGAGTATACTCGCTTGGGCAGGCACTGTCAACTTGTGCTATAATTAGCCCATGAGCAATCTCATCCAATCGACGACAAAGCTGGCGATGCATATCGCCGCCCCATATATCAGACCGGACGCAACTCTTGTGGATGCAACCTGCGGCAACGGCCACGACAGCCTGGCTCTGGCACAGGCGCTCTTTGCAGATAATGCAAAGGCAGACGCAGACACCGATGCAAAGGCAGACGCGGGCAGGCTCTATGCCTTCGATATCCAGCATCAGGCAGTTGAAGCAACAAAGACACTCCTCGAAGGCGAGGGCTTCGGCGAACAGATTACAAAGGGCAGCATCAGACTGATCTGCGATTCCCATGAGAACATGGATCAGCACCTGGACCATGCAGATGTAATCATCTTCAACCTGGGGTACCTGCCCGGCGGTGACAAAACACTGACAACCACGGCCGAAACAACCATGACTGCCATTAAAGATGCCCTGCTTTTGCTTGATGCAGGCGGACTCATATGCATTACCATGTACTCGGGGCACGAGGCAGGGGCCTATGAGAAGGCTCAGCTGCTGCAGTTTGCAGAGAGACTTGATTCGAAGCAATGGCATGTGGCCTATATAAACATGATAAACCAGGCGAACAATCCACCTGAAATACTGCTTATAACAAGGAAACTGGATAAATGACAGAACAGACAAAAGAACGCAAGAAAGAAATCTGGGTGAGAAAAGAGCTCAGAAAAAACTCAATGGGAAATCTCAAGAAGAACTACTGGGCATGCATCGGAGTATGCTTCCTCATGCTCATATTTTCCATTGAATATACAAACTCCGCCGGTCTGCTTGATGAAAAGACCGACCTGCTCATGACCGATACCGTGAAGACAGCTCAGGCACTCAGATCCGAATCAAACGGATCGGAACTCGCCCGTAACCTGATTGGCAAGTCGACCAGCTGGATTGACAACGACTATGCCCGGGACGCAACCAGAGGCGTCATGGCAACTCTGGCAAACGGAATGACCCAGACCTCTCACTTCTTCACCTTCATAGGTGATGCTGTAAACAAGAGGCTGGACAAGAGCCCTCCGGCTCACTTCCTGGTTTCAATTCTGGGTGCAATATTCTCCCTGGCCTACTACATGTTCTTCCAGGTACAGCTGAAGGTCGGCGAACGGCGCTTCTTCCTGGAAAGCCGCCTCTATCACGACACAAGGCTGACCAGAATGTTCTACCTTTATGAAACCACATATGTATGGAATGTTGCCAAGATAATGCTGCTCCGTGCTGTCTTCTGGCTGCTCTGGTGCTTCACCATCGTCGGCGGCGTAATGAAAATCTACGAATACAGAGCCATCGCCTACATCCTGGCTGAACGCCCTGACATCGGCTGGCGTGAATGCTTCGCCCTGGCTAAAGAAATGACCTATGGCTACAAGTGGGAAATGTTCAAGTTCGACCTGAGCTATATTCTCTGGTTCCTGCTGGGCTCATTTACCGCAGGCCTGGCTTCGATTTTCCTCGTCAATCCGCTCTACCGCGGAGGCCAGACTGAAACCATGGTCAAGCTTCGCGAATATGCAAAGGCAGCCGGCACAGATCACATCCACCTGCTTGATGACGAAATGCTCTTTGAGGCACCTGCAGGTGAGCGTCTGGTTGACGTTTATCCGACAATAAAGATAAAGAAAAAGCACGAGCTGGCAGTTCCTTGGAACAGGAAATACTCAATCGTGCATGTTGGTCTCATATTCTTTGCTTTTGCAATGATAGGCTGGTGCTGGGAAGTTTTCTATCATTTCGTCCTCAACGGCGACCTGGTTAATCGCGGCAGCCTCTGGGGTCCGTGGATTCCAATCTATGGAGTCGGCGGCGCCTGTGTTGTTGTATTTCTCAAGAAGCTGGGCGACAGACCTCCGCTCCTGGCTTTGCTTACCTTTATCTGCTGCGGAATAATCGAATACTCTACCGGCTGGTACTTTGATAATGTAAGACACATTAAGTTCTGGGATTATACCGATTATCTGTTTAACCTGAACGGATATATCTGCCTTGAGGGACTTATCATGTTCACGATTCTGGCAAGTCTGGGCCTGTACATAATAGCACCGCGCTTTGATAATCTCTTCAAGAAGTTCCCTAACAGCGTGAAGGTGCCGGTTCTCTGCGTACTTTCCGCATGCTTCCTGGGTGACATTACCTACACCCACTTCCATCCACATGCGGGCAAGGGAATCACAAGTGCGCCGGAACTGCTTGATGTTGCTGAGCAGCTCGACCTGAATGATCAGTCACAGCTGCCCTATCAATCATAGTAATCCAGCACTGAATCCATAATCATATCATTCATGTTCATAGGCTTATCGCCGTGAACTTTTTCAGAAGGCTGCTCCGGGAATGGTTCGAACATCCTGAAGCTGCCTTTTTTCATTGGTTCCCATTGGTCTTCAACATGTCCGCCGAGGATGTTGTTTTCCAGCGCACGTATTACTGCACTGTGGGCAACAATGATAATATCCTTGGCATCGTCGTTTCTGAGAAGTTCTCTGAAGGCTGCGACAACCCTGTACTGCATGTCATAGAAATTCTCCGCTCCGCCTCCGCGAAGCTTGAAGCTCAAGAGGTTCTTTCCTCTCTTTTCATATTCCTCAGGGAATTCAGCCTTAATCTCGCTAACCGCTCTGCCGTCCCACTGTCCCAGATTTATTTCTCTAAGGCCACTGATGGTCTTAACCTTCACCTTTGCCTGCTCTGGCAAAATCTCATTAACCTTCTCACATATTATCTCAGCAGTTTCACTGGCTCTCGCCAGATCGCTTGCGTATATTCTCTCAATTGCAGGCATCGGCTCCTTGCCGAACTTGTCCATGCCA
Source organism: Bacillota bacterium (assembly GCA_030535275.1). Lineage (GTDB taxonomy): Bacteria > Bacillota > Clostridia > Peptostreptococcales > Anaerovoracaceae > Lentihominibacter. Next base: position 8,822 of record JAUNIQ010000068.1, read on the forward strand.
AGAGCCTCAGCCTCAACATCCTCTCTCATTGCCTCAGCAATATCATGGCCAAGCGACTCCGCCTGCTTGCGGCCCTCGTCGCTAAGCGGCACATCATACTGTCCTATAAACATCGGTTCATCATGCTGCTCCGTCTCACCGTGGCGCACAAGGAATATCCTCTTTCTCGCAGTCAGAAGCTCCAGTTTCTCCCTCGCAAAGCCCTTAGCAACAAAGGTCTTAATATCCTCATATCCTTCGGGAGTATCCATATCCAGAATGCATCCCTCTTCTCCCGTTTCCACTCTGAGCATCTCGTGTCTGTCAGTAACCGCCGCCAGACCGCCCTCGCCCTCAAAGTCGCAGATTTCATCTATATACTCTGCAGGTACGAACAGCGGATGCCCCTTCTTGCCCTCAAATGTTGCAACAACAAATGGGACAGGGGGTGGGGCCGGGGGG
>JAUNIQ010000069.1 GCA_030535275.1 Bacillota bacterium
ACCGCCTAACCTTAAATTAGACGGTGTTACTAGGATTTACATTTTCATTCAAGCAATAAAAAAAGAGCCAGCATGCATGATATGCTGACTCTTTTATCCCTACAGTACGTTCATGATTGTGTCAATTACTGTTCCGTCTCTGTATTCAACTATGCCTACGATGGTGTCGCCGAATTCCGGTCTCTTCGGTACTCCTGTAAGCCTGTATGCCTTGTCGCGGAGTTCTGAGATTTCGAATACCGGCAGTCCCATTTCAATGAGTTTCTCTTTGAGAACCGGATTCTTAGGGTTAACTGCGATTCCGTATTCCGTTACTACTACGTCCACGCTGTCGCCCGGTGTTGAGATGTTCATTACTTCGTCAACTACGATTGGGATTCTCTTTCTTACGAGTGGCACTACTGCGATTGCAAGCTTGGCGCCTGCAGCTGTGTCAGGGTGGCCTCCCAGGGCCCCCATGATTACACCGTTTGATGCAGTCAGTACGTTGATGTTGAAGTTAACATCGATTTCCGTTGCCGAGAGAATCATGATGTCCAGGTTGTTGGTTACGCAGTTCTTTGTGAGCGGGTCTGCGTACATGGATGCATCCATCTCGATGTGGTTCGGGTTATTGCGAAGGGAGCTGATTGCTCCTGAATCGAATGTCTGAACGTCCAGAAGAGTTCTGAAATAGCCCTTTTCCAGCATCTCTGTCATTGCAGATGTTACTCCGCCTGATGCGAATCCGCCAACGATATTGTGTTCCTTCATGTAGTCTGCCAGGTAGCCGGCTACTGAAAGTGATATTCCGCCGCTGCCTGCCTGATATGAAAACCCGTCCTTAACGAGGCCTGATGCGAAGATTACCTGGCTGGCATACTTGGCGATTGCCAGTTCAACAGGGTCCTTGCTCTTTCTGGTTGCGCCCGTTCCGATCTTCTCCGGGTCTCCAATCTGGTCTACTACTACAACATAGTCAACCAGAGTCTGCGGGATGCTGATAGGATATACAGGGTAAGGTGCCAGGTTGTCCGTGATGACTACTGTCTTCTTGGCATATCTGGCGTCTACCATAGGGTATCCCATTGATCCAAAAGCAGACTTGCCTGCCTGCCCATTCATGTTGCCCATGTTATCACAGCATGATGCTGCAACAAATGCTATGTCGATTATTACATCGCCCTGCTCAATGGCTCTGGCTCTTCCGCCGTGAGTTCTGAAGATAACCGCATTTTCAAGGATGCAGTCCCTGGAGATGGCTTCTGCCAGCTTGCCTCTGATTCCGCTTGTTTCAATGCCTGTAACCACACCGTTCTTGATATGGTCTATGAGGCATTCGTGTGCTGATGTAAGTGATGAAACGCAGAGTGTCAGGTCCTTGATTCCCATCTCTGCAATTTCCTTCATTACCATTTCTAGAACGTAGTCGCCTGCTCTCAGGTGGTGGTGGAATGAAATTGTCATTCCATCTTTAATGTCTGCCTTTTCGAGGACTTCCCTGATGGAAGCTACGACCTTGCCCGGCGCTTCCTGTTCTTCGGTAATGTATTTTATGTGTCGCTTGTCTGCCTTTGCATAAGGTTCTATCTCTCCGAAGAGATTTGCCTTTTCGGGAACCTTTCTGCCGAGTCTGTTTCTAAAAAATCGTATGTTCTTCTTCATCCCTATTCTCCAATCTGCATGAGAACCTTGCGTGCGCGCTGGATTACGGGTTCGTCAACCATTTTTCCGTCAACTACGAATACGCCTTCGCCCTTTTCCTTTGCCTCTTCCATGGCCTTCATGACTTTGCGTGCGTGTTCCACGTCTTCCTCTGTTGGCATGAACGCGCTGTGAATCACTTCAATCTGATTTGGATGGATGCAGGACTTGCCTGTGAATCCGTAGTTTGCAGCCATGTCAGCTTCGCCCTTCAGACCTTCCATGTCTTCGATTGCCGAGTAAACAGTATCGATTGCACTGATTCCTCTTTCTGCTGCAACAACCGGCAGGTACATGCGGGCATACATGAGCTCTCTGCCTTCGCGTGTTCTCTTTGTTCCAAGTGATCTTGTGTAATCCTCGGCACCAAAAGAGAGGGAAACAACTCTGTCGCTTCCTGTTACTGTGTCACGCGCATTGAGAACTCCCTTAACCGTCTCGATTGAGCACTGAACCTTGACGCTTCCTTCTTCAACGCCGTTTTCTTTCTCGGCTTCTGAAAGCATCTGGCTGATCTGAACCACGTCGTCCCTGCTTTCGCACATTGCCAGACGTATGAATCTGATGCCTGCAGGTACTATGGCCTTAATGTCTTTTTCGCAGAATGGAGTGCGCAGAGAATTTACTCTTACGCATACATCCGATGAACCAAAATCAAGAACCTTCACAGCTTCACACAGCAGATCTCTTGCTGCGTCCTTTTCTGTAAAGGCAACAGAATCCTCTAAATCAAAGAGGATGCAGTCCGGCTTGAAAATCGGCGCCTTAAGATACATCTTAGGGTTATTTGCCGGGCTGAAAAGCATGCTTCTCATTCTATTCATTTCCCTCACCCCTTGCTCTTGATACTGCAGTCTTCGTTCTTGCCTTGATTGTGAAATCCAGGCTTCCGAAATCATCGACTGTCACGTCAGCAGCCTTAACGCCGACTTCCTTAAGTGCTTCTTCAACAGCCTTGTGGATAGCGTCTCCAAACATCTTTTCCATCTTGCTGTTCAGGGTGATCTTTATTCCCCTTTTTCTTTCCAGGTCAACAGTAACAAGACAATCCTGCGGCTTGTCTCGTCCGGCTGTACCGATTCGGTTTTCGCTCATTTTAGAGCCTCCTATCTTCTTGAATCTTTTTCTTATTCAATTAATAACATAACAATCCACATAAGAGAATACGCCTTTTAGTTGGCTTTTTCAAGGGCATTTCGCATGATGTAATAAGGAAAAGAAAAATACTTTCTGAAATGGTAGATGTCAGGAGGAATTTAGGTGAAAACTGCACTTGTTCTCAGTGGCGGCGGCAGCCGCGGCGCATGTTCCTCGGGGACATCGCAAAGATAATGCAGGTGGGCTATCTCGACACACTCCGAGTCTTCGGAAAATATGACGAAAAAAATACACCTTTGAAAAAGGTGCATTTTCTGAATCTGAAATTGAATCGGCTGACAGCATAGCCATGCACATGAAACTGAATCCCTGCATTGCCTATGACCGCCAGTCATTCCTTAAAGAAATCCTCGATAATTATCCGCAGCGACGATCGCGCGAACGATTCATATGAATTTCCATTGCCAGGGCTCCCTCACGGGGGTCCTTTTCAGTGAAGGCCTTGAATATGGCTCTGTGTTCTTCAAGCACAGTGGCCAGGTAATTCTCATCGTATACCGTATCCGAGCCCTTGTACTTGGTAATATTCTGGAAGGATTCCAGCTGCTTCTGAAGCACCCTGTTGTGAGATGCCTCATATATTACCTGATGGAAGCCCGAGTTGATAACCAGCATCTTCTCAATGTCGTTTCTCATGGTGTAGAACTCCATGAACTCGAAGGTCTCCTCCAGCTTCTCCATCTCCTCCTCGGTAATTCTCTCTATCGCCCACTTGACCGCCTGAATCTCATAGGTCTTGCGCATCTCAAACATATCCTCATAATCCTGGTCCGACATTCCTATTACGAATGCCCCCCTGTTGAGGATTGTTTCCACAAGCCCATCAGCCTCCAGCTGCCTTAAAGCCTCCCTTACAGGCGTTCTGCTGACACCATATTTTTTGCAAAGATCCTGCTCCACAATCTTATGCCCCGGCTTAAGCCTGCCGGTCAGAATATCCTCCTGCATCTTCGCCAGAAGACTCGTGGACATAGGCGCATTGCTCAGTTCAGTCATATCTGTAATCTTAAACATGACATTCTCCTTAGTGGGACAGGGGGTCGGTTCTTCTGTCCCATTTCTGTCCCATTTTTTTAGATTGCTCCGAGCACAAACTTTGTGAAGTCTGCTGCTGTGTCTCCGCTGCCGTCTCTTACGATGTTTACGTTCTCTGCTGCTGCGTCGAGAGCCTTTTCGAGGATATCAGCCTTCTCCATTGCTCCCATGTGTCTGAGCATCATTACTGCTGCTCTGCAGATGCTTGCAGGGTTTGCGAACTGTCCTCTGCCTTCCTTGATCATTCTTTCGGCTGATCCGTGGATGGCTTCGAACATTGCATATCTTGAGCCCATGTTGGCGCTTCCTGCAGTTCCTACTCCGCCCTGCATCTGAGCCGCTTCATCAGTGATGATGTCGCCATAGAGGTTAGGCAGGATGAATACGTTGAAGTCCTTGTTAACCATGTCGTTAATCAGGTTTGCACTGCAGATGTCAACGTATCTGTCGTTAGTCTTGATTTCCGGATATTCCTTGGCCATTTCATAGCACAGTTCCAGGAACTTTCCGTCTGTCTTCTTCATGATATTTGCCTTTGTAACGATTGTTACGTTCTTGTTTCCGTTTGCCTTTGCATGTTCGAAGGCAGCTCTTGCCAATCTCTTTGTTCCGGCAGTTGTGGTAACCTTGAAGTCGATTGAGATGTCATCTGAGATGTCAACTCCACGGTTGCCCAGTGCGTATTCGCCTTCTGTGTTTTCTCTGAAGAACATCCAGTCGATGCCCTTTTCAGGAATTACTACAGGTCTTACGTTTGCGAAGAGGTCCAGTTCCTTACGGAGCTTAACGTTGGCGCTTTCGATATTAGGAAGATTGTCTCCCTTTCCCGGTGTCATTGTAGGGCCCTTCAGGAGCAGGTCGCATTCCTTGATCTCAGCCAGTACGTCATCAGGCACTGCCTGCAGCTTGGCAACTCTGTTCTCGATTGTCAGACCCTTGATTGTTCTGATTTCAATCCTTCCTGCTGCGATTTCATCAGCAAGCAGCTTGTTGAGAATCTCTCTGCATGAGTCCATGATGATTGGCCCAATGCCGTCGCCATCGATGGCCCCGATTACAACCTTATCCATGCTTGCGAAATCCGGTGCAGCCGGCGCATTCTTCATGCGCTCAACTCTCTCAATCTGTTCCTTAACCAGCGTGTCAAAATGTTCCAAATAGCTCATATCTTCTATATCCTTTCTTTTTGGGTCAGGGGGACGGTTCCTCTGTCCCACTTCTGTCCCACCAGTTATCTCTTTCTGTTATAGTTGATCAGGCATCCTGCCTTGACGATTTCTTTTTCTTCGGCTGTCATGTCGGCGATGTAGAGCTTGATTTCGCGAGCTGTGTCGCCGAGGACGTAAGCCTTGATGTCCTTCATGTCGCCTGCCAGCGCCTCTCTGATTCCCGGAACGTAGATCATGTCGCCCACTTCGAAATCAGGTTCGGCTTCCATCTGGAATGGCACCATGCCCCAGTTCATTACGTTGGAGCGATATCTCTTGGTTGCGTATTCGCTACAGATGTTAGCGAGTCCGCCCAGAACTCTCTGGCAGCTTGCCGCCTGCTCACGAGCCGATCCGTCGCCCGGCTTCACGCAGTAAATCACGCTGCCCGTTTCGACGTCTTCCTTCGCAACTCCCGGTGTCAGCTCTGCAATCTTTGCAAAAGCAGCCTCCAGCATTTCTGCGCCGCCTTCATTTACTGCCTTTGCGCGAGCCACGTATTCAGGGTCTCTTCTTGAGAGTGTGAATTCTGCCAGGCCCAGCGGGTTGGATCTGAAGCTGGATGTCTCGCCTGAAGGAATCAGTTCGTCTGTAGTTGTTACAGGGTCCATGATCTTTGAGCATACCTTCAGCAGAATGTTGTCTGAAAGTGCCGGCATTTCCGGCCAGTCCTTGATGTTCGGTCCGTATACCAGCTCGGAGCCCTTGTCGCCCTTGCCGAAGCCCTGGTAAACTCTGGACTCGTATGATGAGCTGTCGAATGTATATTCAGGTACCGCATAGTCATCTGCAAAAGCAGTCGCCGGTGTAAGTACGCCGCCGTTTGCTGCAGTTGCCGCGATTGAACGTGCATCCATGAGTGCTACTGCCGAAAGCTGTCCGTTGCCCGGCTTGGAGCCTTCTCTGTTAGGGAAGTTTCTTGTAGTGTGTCTGATTGACAGTGCGTTGTTTGCAGGTGTGTCTCCTGCACCGAAGCACGGTCCGCAGAACGCAGTCTTAACTGCTGCTCCTGCTGCCATCAGGTCGGTTATTGATCCGTTCTTAACCAGCTCCATGAATACAGGCTGGGATGACGGATAAACGGAAAGTGTAAATTCATCGTTTCCGCAGTTTGCGTTCTTCAGAATGTGAGCCGCCTCACAGATGCTTGAATATGTTCCGCCGGCACATCCTGCGATGATTCCCTGTTGAACTCTTACCTTGCCGTCGGCGCCCACCTTATCAGTCAGGCTGAAGCCGATGTCAGGGTTGTCCTGAATTACTGCGGCTTCTTTTTCGATTTCTCTGAGAATATCTGCAGGAGCCTTCAGGAACTCTTCGATTTCAAATGCGTTGCTCGGATGGAAAGGCAGTGCAATCATCGGTTTGATTGTAGCCAGGTCAATGTAGATCATTCCATCGTAGTAAGCCACGTCCGCAGGATTCAGTTCTTTGTAGTCATCCCCGCGGCCGTGGGCTGTCAGGAATGCCTTTGTATTATCATCTGTTCTCCAGATTGAAGACAGACATGTTGTTTCTGTTGTCATTACGTCGACGCCGTTTCTGTAGTCACATGACATTGATGCAACTCCCGGGCCTACGAATTCCATAACCTTGTTCTTTACGTAGCCGTTCTTGAAGACTTCGCCGATTATTGCGATGGCAATATCCTGAGGGCCAACACCCGGATTAGGCTTGCCATCGAGATATACACCTACAACACCCGGATATGAAATGTCGTATGTATCGCGAAGAAGCTGTTTAACCAGCTCGCCGCCGCCTTCGCCCATGGCCATGGTTCCCAGTGCTCCGTATCTTGTGTGTGAGTCGGAGCCGATAATCATCTTTCCGCAGCCTGCATGTCTTTCACGCATGTACTGGTGGATTACCGCAATGTGTGGCGGAACATAGATGCCGCCGTATTTCTTAGCTGCCGAAAGGCCGAATACATGGTCGTCCTCGTTAATTGTTCCTCCAACTGCACAGAGTGAATTGTGACAGTTTGTCAGTACATAAGGAATCGGGAATTCTGTCATTCCTGAAGCCTTGGCAGTCTGTACTATGCCTACAAAAGTAATGTCATGTGAGGCCATCGCATCGAACTTGATCTTCAGCTTATCCATATTGTCTGAAGTGTTATGCGCGCTCAGAATTCCGTAAGCAATGGTGCCCTTTCTGGCTTCCTCCCTGCTGTACTGGCCTCCTTCAGCCTCCGGCACAATCTGCTTTCCGTCTACCAGAAATGCGCCGCCTTCGTAAAGTTTAATCATTTATCTAACTCCTCTATTTAAATTTTATCTTTTAACGTAACTGTCTTCTGCACAAGTGCTCTGACAACATTTGTGCATGCACCCATAACGAGAAGACCCATTGCGATGGCGCCGGCCATCATGAGGGTCTGCATTCCGATTTCGGCCATTCCCGAAAGGTCATCCTTCAGCAATGCTTCCATAGTATAGAATATCTTGGCGCCGGGAACCAGGCAGAGAATGCCCGGAATAATGAATACCGTTGCCGCATTCCTGAACGCATATGCTGCTATGGTACTGCAAAGGCCAACGAGGCAGGCTCCCACAAAGCAGCCGATTACCGGCGAGTCGAAGTAGTACAGGGCGATGAGATAGGTTATCCACCCCAGCGCTCCTACAACTATGCTCACAGGAATAAGCTTTTTAGGAACCCTGAATATTATTGCAAAACCAAGAGTCGCAAAGAGGGCCAGAAGGAACTGCTGAATTATTTCCATCATAACACAACACCTCCCAATACTGCCCAGAGCTTGATTACAACACCTGCGCCTGCCGCCAGGGATATACCTATGAGTGCCGCTTCAGTCATGCGTGCAAGACCTGAAAGCATGTCCCCGGAAAGGAAATCTCTGATTGAATTTGTAATGGCTACGCCCGGAACGAAAAGCATGATGCATCCGGTAATGATGTGGGCGTATGCCACACTTGGTATTGATGCCGCCGCCACCATGGCACAGAAGGCCGCAAAGGCGGTGCATATGAAGCCTCTTATAAAAAAGTTGATTTCGTATTTCTCAAGGAATCTGGAAAGCGTGTAGCAGGCTGCACCCACTATGAAAGCCACACAGAAATCCAGCGGCCCCCCTCCGAATATTACGCTGAAGCAGCTGGTAACAAGTGCAGCGGCCAGTGCTCTCAGCCAGAAGGGATACTTCCATCCGTTATCTATTTCATCCAGTATCTTCAGACCCTCCTCAATGGTCATATCCGTCGTAGTAAACTCTCTTGAAAAATGATTTACCTTTGATATCTTGGAAAGGTTAGTTTCACTGTTTTTTATTCTCTTAATATATGTTACTGTATCATCCTGATCCTCGTTGTTTATGGACACGAAAATACCCGTCGGCATGGCGAACACGTTTACGTGATCCACTCCGCAGGCCAGGCAGATGCGCTCTATCGTTTCCTCGACACGGTAGATTTCAGCACCGCTTTTCATCATTATTTTCCCTGCCTTTGCAGCAAGAATCAGTGTTTCTTTCTGTTTTTTCTTATCCATTAATCCCTTTGTTTAATTGTCACCCTGTCTGTAAAGGCTTGCGTACTGTCCGCCCGCTGCCATCAGTTCCTCATGGGTGCCCTCTTCCTTTATTTCGCCCTCGTCTATGAGTATTATGCGATCCGCATTTCGAATCGTTGATAGACGATGTGCAATTATTATGGTTGTTCTGCCCTCTGCCAGTTTGTCAAAGGCCTTCTGAATTCGCGCCTCCGTAACCGTGTCGAGAGCAGATGTGGCTTCGTCGAGAATCAGTATCGGCGGGTTCTTCAGGAAGATTCTCGCTATGGATACTCTCTGCTTCTGTCCGCCCGAAAGCATGACTCCGCGCTCTCCCGCATATGAATCGAAGCCCTTTGGCATTGCCATTATATCATCAAATATCTCAGCTTTGTGAGCTGCTTCGTAAACTTCTTCATCTGTTGCCCCCGGACGTCCGTATCTGATGTTTTCCGCAAGTGTGTCCGGGAAGAGGAATACATCCTGCTGGACAATTCCAATTGATGTCCTGAGCTCAGTCAGATCCATCTCACGGATATCCATTCCGCCTATTCTTATTGATCCTTCATCCACATCATAAAACCTCGGAATCAGCTGGCACAGCGTAGTCTTACCGCCGCCTGACGGCCCCACAACAGCAACCGTTTCTCCCTCATCAATATGCA
>JAUNIQ010000178.1 GCA_030535275.1 Bacillota bacterium
AAACTATGCAAGGCTGCTTTTTTACCTTTTCATCGTATGAGAAAAACATTCTTGGATGCAGAATACTGAGTTTCAGCTGATACCGGGTGGCATTGCACCAGTATGGTTTCTGGCAAAACACCAGGTCTGTACACTGCAGAACGACTGGTTCGGTTTTTCTTATATGGATTACTTTCTTCATAACTGCCTCCGAAACATGATCCTGCCTATACCTCTAAAATATCAGGCTTTCGCTGCTTTACTTGCACGTATTCTTGAGTAGTAATCCAGGCCCACTGCAATCACAAGTACGATGCCATTCATTACATACTGCCAGTATGTATTCAGCCCCATAAGCGTCAGGCCATTGTTCATGACACCGATAATCATAACACCGAAGAATACAGCGAACAGACGCCCGGCGCCACCGCTTACAGATACGCCTCCCAGAACAACTGCTGTAATCACTTCAAACTCAAACCCTCGTCCTGTGTTCGGCGTCCCGGACATTAATCTTGACAGCATCAGAAGGCCTGCTACACATGTGAATAAATAATCCATAATGTAAGCAATAATCAGCACACGGTCTACCTTGATTCCGGAAAGCCTTGCAGCCTCCATGTTACCTCCGATTGCGTACAGACTTCTGCCAAATGTCGTCCTTGTAAGAATAATACCTCCCGCGACAAATGTAAGAATCATGATTACGGTCGGGATGGGGATCTCTCCAATATAGCCCTGACCCATCTTCGCAAAAGAGTCTGGGAATCCAAATACAGGTTGCCCACCAGATATGATGTATGCGCCTCCATAAAGGATATTCATAAACGCCATTGTTGCAATCATAGGAGGGATATGCACTTTTGTAATCAAAATTCCGTTTGCAAGGCCTACAGCCAGAGACAGGCAGAAGCTGATCAGAATAGCCATGAATGGCGACATCCCATATGACACCATCAGGGTCGGACATACGATATTCAATATTTCAATCGTAGATCCGATAGAAAGATCAATTCCACCTGTCAGGATGACCATTGTCATACCGACCGCAGCGATTCCTCTGAACGATATTTGCCTTGTGATATTAAGAAGATTATCGACATTCAAGAATGTCGGGGAGATAATGCTGAATATCACGAAGATTCCAAGAAATGCAAAAACAATTACATTATGATTGATCCACTTTTTTACAGCATTCGATCGTGATCCATTTGTTTTATTCATACTTGTGCTCTTTCTCTGTTGAATTGTTCACGGAAGCAAGTGAAAGCACACTTTCCTGCGAGAACTCACTCTTCTTCAGTTCTCCTGTAACTTTTCCTTCACAAAAAACAACGATCCTGTCAGACATTCCGAGAAGCTCCTCCATATCCGAAGAAATCATTATCACCGACTTCCCAGACTCGACCAGCTTCACCATGATTTCATAGATCTCTGCCTTGGCTGCTACATCAATCCCTCGTGTTGGCTCATCCAGAATGATCACTTCGGGATCACGCGCCAGCCATTTTGCCAGAACAATCTTTTGTTGATTCCCGCCGGAAAGATTTCTCACCAACTGCTCCTGTGAAGGTGTTTTGATTGATAAAGATTCTATA
>JAUNIQ010000070.1:0-3977 GCA_030535275.1 Bacillota bacterium
AACATCTGGTGCGTAGCGGATAACGTAAGAAAAGGCGCTGCTACAAACGCAATCCAGATTGCAGAAAAGCTTCTGGAAACACTTCCTGACTAAGTCTTTAATGCAAAGGCAGGAAAAACAAAAACGAAAAAAGCGACATCATCCGATGTCGCTTTTGTTTTGTCTTTTTTAAGAACTAGTCTTCCATGATGTCCTTGCCATCATAGTAGTTGCAATTAGGGCAAACTCTGTGTGGAAGCTTTGGTTCGTGGCACTGTGGACAAATTGAAACGCCAGGAGCCTTCTTCTTCATGTTAGCTGCCTTTCTCTGATGAGTAATTGCTTTTGAAGTTTTTCTCTTAGGTACTGCCATTATTACACCTCCTTCGTGCCTGATTATGTAAGCACGCCTTCGCCGACTGGCATCGGCGCCATAATTTCTTACTTTTTGCGACATGAAAATACCGTATGTCGCAACATTGAAAGTATACACGCGGCATACGGTATTTGTCAACATCTAATTTCTATAATATTCAGCTTAGATTCTGCCTTCTACGATGTCTCTTGTATCTCTTGCGATCATAAGCTCTTCGTTTGTAGGGATCAGGATAAGCTTAACTGCTGAATCGTCTCTTGAGATGATAGTTTCCTTGCCTCTTACTCTGTTCTTTACAACGTCCAGCTTGATTCCCAAGTTGCCCAGGTCATTGCAGATGATGTCTCTCATGCCGATGTCATTTTCACCAACGCCTGCAGTGAATACGATGGCATCGCAACCGTTCATTTCAGCAATGTATGCTCCAATGTAGAATCTTACCTTGTGAGCGAATACCTTCAGTGCCAGCTGAGCTCTTTCATTTCCTTCTTCAGCAGCAGCTTCCAGGTCTCTGAAGTCACTTGATACTCCTGAGATACCCAGTACGCCTGACTTCTTGTTCAGGATTTCATTAGCTACGCCCTGGTCAAGGTTTTCACACTGTCTCATGTAAGTAACGATAGCAGGGTCGATGTCGCCTGATCTTGTTCCCATTACGAGACCTTCCAGTGGAGTGAATCCCATTGAAGTGTCGATGCACTTGCCTCTCTTGATAGCTGATACTGATGCTCCGTTGCCAAGGTGGCAGGTGATAAGCTTCAGGTCATCCAGGTTTACGTTCATGATGTCAGCTGCTCTTTCTGCAACATACTTATGTGAAGTTCCGTGGAAGCCGTATCTTCTGATACCGTGCTTTTCATAGAATTCATAAGGAATAGCATAGATATATGATTCAGGAGGCATAGTCTGATGGAATGCTGTATCAAATACGCCTACCATTGGTGTTCCAGGCATAAGTTCCTGACATGCTGCAATACCAAGAAGGTTTGGCGGATTGTGCAGAGGTGCCAGTGCAGTACACTCTTCCAGGGCCTTGATTACGTCGTCAGTAATGAGAACTGATCCTGCATATTTTTCTCCTGCATGTACAACTCTGTGGCCTACTGCTCCGATTTCGCTCATTTCCTTAACAACACCGTGTTCAGGATCCTGAATTGCATCGAGAACGTGTCCGATAGCATCCTTGTGGTCTGCCATTGGAGTTTCAAGCTTGAACTTGTCCATTCCAATCTTTTCGTGAGTGATTACAGAACCGTCCATTCCGATTCTTTCAACCAGACCCTTACATTCAAGCACTTCATTTGTCATGTCCAGAACCTGGTACTTTAATGAAGAACTTCCGCAGTTGATAACTAAAACTTTCATTTATCGTTCCTCCCGTTAATTATTAAAAATTTTCAACGCATTGATTATATCATACTTCTATATGAGGTGTAACAACTTTATCGGAATAATCATACATATCCCTTCCGAAAATGATGTTGTACATGTCCGCAGCCAGAACGTCAAGCTCAGCCATGAGCTCTAGCTCCGGATCCTTGTTTTCCTCAAGAAACTTGTTGATGTTTGTGATAACAGGAATGCTTGCCAGCTCCTCATTTTTAACAGTTTTCAGGAATTCCCTGCCGCCTTCTCCCGCCGCCAGAACTCTGGCAAACAGAGTGGGATCGGATACCCTTCCTTCCTTCGTAACACCGGTCAGCCTGTCTGCAGTCTTTCCGGTCAGACCAATCAGGATATACATCAGTATTCTTCTGATGGATGAAGCCGTATAGCGTTTTGATGTGAGTCTTTCCACAAAGTCGTCTATTGATTTTGCAAATACTATTTCTTTCTTGATCTTATTCTCAAGGCCCTCGCCTATGCAGTAGAGTGCAGTGAGTTCAGGAGCGAAAAGTCTTGTAATGTCGTTTCTGAGAAGTTCAAATGTAGTGTTGTACGCCTTGTCGATTCTCTCCTTAGGAGCTCCGCCTTCCGACAGAGCCAGACACACCTTGCCCGGCATGTATTTGGCGGCTTCATCGAAGGTCTTCTTTCTGATGAGATTTCTGATTTCAGTGGATCCTGCAAAACCAAGAAGCGAATTTGATTCATTGATTCCCGAAACATATCTCTGGACAGGAACAGCTTCGATTTCAACGCCTTCCTTCCTCAGTTCAATAATATTCTTAAGGTATTCAATTGAAAGAATATTGTTCGGGCCTTCAAGGATTTCCGCATAGTCCTTTCCCAGCAGTTCTTCAACAGCCTTCTGGTTTGCCTTTGCGCGGGAAATGCCTTCCTTCATGTATTCGGCAATCATTTCATCAATTTTTGCCTTTTCATCGACCATGGTTTCGGCGATTTTAACTAGTCCGTCAAAATCGTGAGTTTCACATCCGAAGGATATGCGCGTAACGCCGAGGCCTGCCAGGGTGCGTACGGCTCCCAGCGCGAATATTTCGGCTCTGTTGCAGGCGTATACCGTAGGCAGTTCAATTACCAGATCGGCGTTACTCTTCTCATCAGGACTGCTGTCGAGAACCACTCTTGCTCTGGTCCATTTGTCCATGATTGCAGGTTCGCCTCTCTGCACGAAGTTGCCGCTCATGCATATTACCGTGTAATCTGCTCCGGTAAGCTCCTTCGCCTTTGCAATCTGGTAAAGGTGTCCGCTATGAAGCGGATTGTATTCTGCTATAATTCCAACTGATTTCATATTCTATCTTCTCCCATGAAAAAAGGGCCGCCTTCCGGCCGGCCCTAAAAATTAATCTTTATTCGAGCTCCTCATCCATATCCGGCAGTGGTGAAAATTCCGGCTTGCTTTCTGCATCCATCTGTGCTCTGTAGGCCATATCCTGAAGTTCGTCTCTGTTTGCTGCAAGTGCAGAATTAATGTCGTCAAAAGCTTTCTCAATGCTCGTGAACATTTCTCCGAAGTAGATTGAACTCAGGTGTTCCATCTTGCCCTGGAAGTTGTACAGAATGCCGTCGAGGTATTCATAAGTTCCGATCTTGAGCTGCTTTGCCGTATCTTCAGTAACCTTCATGAGTTCATCGGCTCTCATCTTGGACTGAACCGTAATGTCGTTGTTTTCAACAAGGGCTTCAGCCTGCTTCTGAGCATCCTCAATTACCTTCTCATACTGCTGCTTGGCTTCGGCAATGATTCTTTCTCTCTCATTCTTAATCCACTGTGCCTGCTGAATTTCGTCAGGAAGCTCTGATCTGATTTCGCGAACGATTTCAAGCAGTTCTTCCGAGTCAATCATAATCTTTCCGGTTAATGGAAAACCCGCCGCAGTATCAACTATTTCTTCAATTTCTTCCAATAATTCTAAAACCCTCATTGCATCCTCCTAACAAAATGTGTTTATTTTGACATTCGTTTTAAGATCTCTTCCGGCACCAGCCCGTCAATTGATCCTCCTAAAGTGCTTACTTCCTTGACCATGCTGGAGCTAATAAATGAATACCTTGGATCAGTCATGAGAAATACTGTTTCAACGTCTCTGTTAAAGAGTCTGGCGTTCATCTGAGCCATCTGAATTTCATACTCGAAATCGCCTGCTGCTCTGAGACCTCTGACAACAACATTGAACCCCCTGCTGTTTACAAAGTCAGCCAGAAGACCCGAAAA
>JAUNIQ010000070.1:3987-8875 GCA_030535275.1 Bacillota bacterium
TCAGTGCATCCCTGATCATTTCTTCCCTTTCCTCAAGGGAAAACATGCATTTTTTCTGAGGATTGTCTATTACTCCAACTGTAACTTCATCATACAGTTTTGAAGCTCTCTCAATGATATTCATATGTCCCATTGTAAGCGGATCGAAGGATCCGGTATAAAGAGCCTTTATTTCCATAGATACTCCTCCATATTCTTAAAAAATTTTAACACAGTTTATTATTATTGGCAACTACATATTGTTGTAAATAGAAAGCATGACCACACCATATCGTCTTTCCTTTGTCTTGCTGAAGCCGTGGATTTCATCGGGGAGAATCTCTTCTTTTCTGTGTTCGGCTACAATCAGCCCGTCCGGTGCCAGTATTCCGCCTTCCCTGATTAATGCAAAGGCAGGCTCCAGCAGGCCTTTATTGTATGGCGGATCAAGCAGAATGATATCAAAAGGCTCTTCCAGCCCGTCTTCAATTCTGTCACCAAGCTGCTTCAGAATCTTTCTGTAGTCTCCTGCCATTACTTTAGTATCCTCTTCAACCTTGCAGTGCTCCAGATTTTCTTTGACCAGATTCAGGCTCTGCCTTGAAGCATCTGCGAAAAGGCAGAAATCAGCACCTCTGCTGAGTGCCTCAATGCCTAGGCTTCCCGTTCCTGCAAACAGGTCCAGTACTCTGCTTCCGTAAATTTCATTAGTCAGAATGCTAAAAAGCGCCTCCTTGGCCTTGTCGCTTGTAGGTCTAATATCGTAGTTTTCAGGCGTATTTAGCTTTCTGCCTCTGTATTTTCCAGTTATTACTCTCATGTTTCTCCTTACAGGTTCAGCGAAAAATCATCGCCGAACAGCTTTTTTACTCTGTTTTTAAGTTTGCTGTTTTCCGGCTTAAGCAGTCCGGGATCATCTGCAAGTATTGCCTTTGCTTCATCCCTTGCCGTGTTAAGCACGTCTATGTGTCTGACCATGTCGGCCAGCTTCATGTCAGGAAGTCCATGCTGCCTGGTTCCGAAGATTTCTCCGGGACCTCTGATTTTCATGTCCTCTTCTGCGATAAAGAAACCATCATTTGATTTTTCCATGATTTCTCCGCGTTTTCTTGCCAGTTCCGAGTCACTGCCCTGAATCAGGAAGCAGTATGACTGGCTGCTGCCTCTTCCTACTCTGCCCCTTAGCTGATGGAGCTGGGCGAGTCCAAAACGCTCGGCATTTTCTATAATCATTACAGTTGCATTCGGTACGTTTATTCCAACCTCAATGACAACCGTTGCAACGAGAATGTCTATCTTGCCGTCGCTGAAATCTGCCATTATTTCATCCTTTTCGCTCTGCTTCATTGCACTGTGAATGAGTGCGACTCTTTCAAAGCGCTCAGATAGCTGATCATATACTTCCTGGGCGGATCTGGCGTCCATTGCCTCTGATTCATCTATGAGCGGCGTTACAACATATACCTGTTTGACCTGCGAAATCTGCCTTTCAGCAAAATCATACACCTTTCCCCTGGCCTTCTCATCGACTGCGCACCTGGTGTGAACAGGAAGTCTTCCGGGAGGCATTTCGTCTATTACTGACACATCCATGTCGCCGTATATTACCACAGCAAGCGTCCTCGGTATTGGCGTTGCCGTCATGACAAGTATATTGGGATTCTCACCCTTCTCTTTAAGAAGAATTCGCTGGTTAACCCCGAATCTGTGCTGTTCATCGGTTATTACAAGCCCGAGTTTTTTGAATTCAACGTCAGGCTGAATTACAGCATGAGTTCCCACAAGAACCTGAATGGATCCGTCTTTAAGTCCGCTCAGAACCTCTCTTTTTTTAGCGGCCTTCATGCTTCCAGTTAGAAACCCCACCTTGATGCCATGTTTACCCAGACCATCCCTGAAGCCTTCAAAATGCTGATGTGCCAGTATTTCAGTCGGAGCCATCATAACAGACTGAAACCCGCATTTCGCAGCCTTATACATGGCAATTTCGGCCACTGCTGTCTTTCCCGAGCCGACATCACCCTGAACCAGTCTGTTCATTCTTTTGGCACTTTCAAGGTCTTTCGCTATTTCCTTTACACATCTTTCCTGTGCGGATGTAAGGCTGTAAGGAAGTGAATCTATGTACTCTTGTTCCGCTCCCGGGTTGTTGAATCTGGCGCCTTCCGTCATGCTGCCCTGGTCTGCCTTTGCAGCCTGCAGTCCTGTCTGAAGGACCATGAATTCATCAAATACCAGCCTGTATTTCGCTTCTCTTAGTTTTGTCCCGTCTTCCGGAAAGTGAACATTCTCTATGGCATAGCCTATGTCGCAGAGATTATTCCGCTTTTCTGTTTCCGGGTTAAGTATGCTCTCCGCATCAGCATAAACAGTTCTTATGGTCTGCTGAAGCTTGCGCATTTCCCTCTGGCTTATTCCCTTCGTAAGCGGATATATGGGCAGAATTCCCGTCTGTGCTTCAGACTCCCTGCTGAATTCAGGGTGAACCAGCTGCATTCTGCCTCTGTTCATCTGAGGTTTTCCGAAAAAGGTCAGCCTGTCTCCAATGTGGATGCTCTTTGAAAGATAATATGCATTAAAAAATACAACCTCCACTGAGCCTGTATCGTCAGATATGAGCATCTTGAGCACTTTGCCGCTGCGTCTGCTGTATCCGACCGGCTTGATAATGTCGACAGTGCCGGTGAAAA
Source organism: Bacillota bacterium (assembly GCA_030535275.1). GTDB lineage: Bacteria > Bacillota > Clostridia > Peptostreptococcales > Anaerovoracaceae > Lentihominibacter. Next base: position 6,657 of record JAUNIQ010000070.1, read on the forward strand.
CCGCGTTTTCATCCTCCTTCAGTTCTGAAATCGATATCACATTTCTTCTGTCTTCGTAAAGTCTGGGAAATGTGAACGCAAGATCTTCAAGAGTGCTTATTCCAAGGCGTGCAAAGGCCTCCGCCTTCTTTGGTCCGATGCCTTTTAATGTGCTTATACTGTCCTGAAGATTCATAATCTATTCCTGATCCCTGTTCAATTCCGGATTCGAATTGAAAACAATATTTCTTCTGGCAATTTCCTTAGACTGAACGCCAGTTACTACTATGCGAACATTGTGGGGTCTTTCTCCCATTACCCTTTCAACGTTTTCGTTAATGTATGCGCTTATTCGGCCGCAGTTTTCTCTAATGCTTGTACCAAAATTTACGACAACATAAACAGTAATGTCCACGCCATCGGGAGTTTCCAGATATGTCACTCCGTCATGACCCGGCATTACGCTCTTGTACTTGCCTTTGAAATTGTGTACTGTAACCCTGCCATCGCAGGTTTCAACAGCATCGTCAACGATTCTGAGTATTACGTTTCTCGAGAAACGGATATCGCCGAGCTCATTAGTTATTTCAAGCATGGTTCAATTATAGCATAAAATAAAAACACCTGCATAATGCAGGTGTTAAATCCAGAATTAGAGGGCACGTTCAACTTTGCCTGATCTGAGGCATCTAGTGCATACTTTTGCTCTTCTTACTGTTCCGTTGTCATTGATTCGTACAGTCTGGATGTTCGCATTCCACTTTCTTCTAGTATGTCTGTTTGAGTGGGATACGTTGTTTCCGGAAACCTGTCCTTTTCCGCAAATTTCACACTTGTTTGACATCTACCGCACCTCCTTGTAAATTTGGTATATCTAGCCTAAAGCTTTATTTCGACTCGAACATTAGAGATTATAGCATAGGAATGAGGGCTATGCAAGAAATATTTTCACAGCTAATAAAATGATTTGAATTATCCCTCCCAGAGGACAATTTTACCCTCTTTTCGCGTCCTGTTCATGTCAATTACTCTCTGATTTCTGCTGCCTCTGAACTGGAGAGTCAGGTCCCTTTCAGCCTGGATAAACGGTCCGTCAATGAGCACATCGCACATTGCAAGAAGTTCAGCTGTATATTTATCCTCTTTTGCCCTTTTGACCAGCTGTTCAATGGTATAACCGCTGAATATCGTTATGGTCTTGCCTCTCTTCTTGACTTCTTTTCCAAGCTCTGCGAAGGCTTCTGTCTGGCACATTGGTTCTCCACCAGAGAATGTCATGCCGGCAAGAAGCGGGTTCTTGTCAAACTCCTCGAGAAGTCTGTCTACAGATATTTCATTTCCACCAGCCGGGTCATGAGTCTCGGGATTATGGCATCCCGGGCATGCGTGCGGACAGCCCTGACAAAAGACTGCAAATCTAATGCCCGGGCCGTCAACGATCGATTCTCTCATTATTCCGGCAATTCTAATTGAATTTGCCATTGTTATTCCTCCGAATCAGATTCTACTGAATCTGCTCCATTTCTCCTTCTGAGCCGATGCTGTGCTTAACTCTGTCCTTTTCCTCTGCTGTCTTGGCATCATTCCAGTGATCCATTGTTCCAACGAGATATCCTGTAATTCTTCTTATTCTTTCAAATCCAACATCTCCGTCGTCCTCTACTCTGCCGCAGCATGGGCACTCGTTGTCGATAATGCCTGTGAATCCGCAGACAGGGTCTCTGTCTACAGGATGGTTAATTGAACCGTATCCTACACCGCTTTCCTTCATGCATCTTACTACCTGTTCAAATGCATCCAGGTTCTTTGTAGGGTCGCCATCAAGTTCAATGTAGCTGATATGGCCGGCATTTGTAAGAGTATGGTATGGAGCTTCTCTCTTAATCTTGTCAAATGCGTTGATGTTGTAGTAAACAGGAACGTGGAATGAGTTTGTGTAGTATTCTCTGTCTGTTACACCTTCAATTACGCCATACTTTGCTCTGTCTATTCTTACGAATCTTCCTGAGAGTCCTTCTGCTGGTGTTGCAAGCAGAGTATAGTTGAATCCTGTCTTCTTTGACTGGTCATCAAGCTTCTTTCTCATGAATCCGATAATTTCAAGACCGAGAGTCTGTGCAGCATCGCTTTCTCCGTGATGAGCGCCGATAAGAGCCTTCAGGCATTCTGCAAGACCAATGAATCCAACGCTGAGAGTTCCGTGCTTGAGAACTTCGCCTACTGTATCGTCTTCTTTAAGC
>JAUNIQ010000179.1 GCA_030535275.1 Bacillota bacterium
GGATTATCTTCAATCAGCCGCTTAAAGCCCTCAAAGTACAGTGGCTCCGTCTGCTCGCCCTCGCAGAAAATGTAATAACGATACTCCCGCATCTCCAGATATTCCTGCCGGCGCTTCTTCCTCCAGTTTTCAGTTCCGACTTTCTTAGGCATCTACAACGCTCCAATCTATGATCTTCCTGAGATACGGATCTGCTCCGTACTTCCCCTCGAGATACTGTTTGTCAAATTTTGCGTCTCGACGAACAATTTCCCCGTTTCCGGTCTTAAATTCAACAAGTGAATACAGCTTCGAATTCTGGTGATTGCCTTTGGCAACAAACCAGATTTCATCCCTACGGAACACCTCGCTGTTCATCGTAGACAAATCATGTGATGTGAAGATCATCTGAGCCCCATGCCTGTTGGTTTCCATATTGTTGAACAGCATGATCACATAACGGAGAAGTACCGGATGAATCTTTGCATCCAGCTCATCTATCACCAATGTGGATCCGCATAGGAGACTCTTCGCTATAAACGGAAGCAATCCGAAAAGTTTTCTCGTCCCGCTGGACTCCTCAGGCAAAGTTAGTTCAGCGCTGAAGCCATTAACGATATGCTTTGTGTAAACTTCAATACGATTATTTTCGCGCTCTTCCACGCGGAAATCTTCGATATCAAGATCCATCTCGCGTATCATATCCAACACTAATTTCTTAACCTTATCAGAGGATGCAATTGCCGTCCTGAGTTCCTCTAAGGGATTGCCATAGTTCAGAAAATCTATGCCATCCTCGAACCAGTCGATTACATCCCTGACAACATCGTTACTTAGATATGTAATGCCCAGGAAGGAAAGAAGTGGAAGAGATTCCGAGATATCCTCGCTTATTTTTAGCTTGGCGAATACACCCTTAAGCTGGATTTCTCCATTCTCCCGCAGAAAGAGCATGGATCTTCTTCCGGTTTCCATTTTCACTCTGCTAAGGCTTTCGTAAATAACTGTATCTGCCTTGACGCGAAGAACATAGCGATACTCAGCCAGATCCGTACGGAAAAAGATTTCAAATTCAGTGGGACTGTTCGGTCCCTCTTCCGAAAAAGCAAACGGTTGCACCGGATACTTATTAAACTTATAACTGGAATTCTCATTCTGTTTAGCAGCATGAATCGGGCGCAGAACCTTCGTGCCTAGCATCTGCAGTGCTTCCAGCACATTTGACTTGCCTCCGCCATTTGGTCCATAAATGACAGACACCGGCAGAAAAGACTGGCCATCATCCCCCGTTATAATGCGATCAGCATGCTCAGATATAGATGCCGCTTGCATATCAAGCGTTATTTCGTCCCTGATACTCTTGTAATTCTTAACTGTAAACTGGCATAACATCTTAAAGTCCTCCATCCTATGGTATACCTAACCACCGTCATTATATCCCTAAATTTTATTTTCGTCAACAATATCGTGATATTCTCTCGAAATCACGCCTGCAATTCCAAATTTAGGAGAATTAGGAGAACCCTAAGAAATCAACCGTAATTGCTTATTTTGCTTTCTTTTCACTTGTTTCCTT
>JAUNIQ010000071.1:0-1854 GCA_030535275.1 Bacillota bacterium
CTACGGAACTTAACAAATTAGGCAGTGGTGTTACAAAAACGCTTGACCACTACACATCACTGGGCGAGATTATTCGAAAGATGGAACACGTTATCCAGATTTTAGAAGAAGCGAAAGAATATGTTGGATAAAGCCTATGATTGAAGACTCATCAGTTGTTTGCCCCGCATGTCTTGAATGCGATGGCATAAAAATATGGACTCGTCCTTATAAGAATAAAACAAGAACCATTTTCCTCAGTGAAGAAGAGTCTTATGTTGTTATCTTAGAAAAGAAAAAAAGTTTTTATTTACTGATTACGGCATTTTATATAGATGATGAAAATGAAATGAATGATTTTCTCAATAGCTATGAAAAGTGCAAAAACTAAACAACGTCACCCTGCAGGGCAACGTCTTTAGTGCTCCTTCTACGCTTGCAGATGAGCTATATCAATCATAACTCTATATAGCCACAATGTCAATATGTGCAATAATATTTGCACTTGACTTTTTTAAAAATAATAAAAAAGCCCCGGTTTCCCGGGGCACAGGATGCGATGGTACATCACACCCAACAAACACCTAGATTGTACCATTGTATTCCTGTTTTTTCAATATAAAGGAGGAATATACAATGGGAAGAAAAAAGAATAGTGGTGCCGGTACAATATACCGCACCAAACACGGCTGGCGTGGTCAGATTGTCCTTGGCGGCGAACGTTTTAATGTTTCCGGTAAAACCAAGGGAGAAGTATCTCATGCCCTGGCAGAAATCAGGGTTGATTTTGCGAGAGGCGAATTTTCCCCAGACAGCGACATTACTATTCAGGAATGGGTTACTCTCTGGCTGGATCGTGACGTAAGACCGCGACTTACTGACCAGAGCTTTATCAAGGTCGAAGGAAATTTCAAGAATCACATCTTCCCTGCTATAGGAGATGTTAAGCTAACCGAACTGGACAAGCCTACGCTCGAAAAGATGTATGCTGAAGTTTTTCAAGGAAAGACCGGGAAGAAGTACAAAGACACAACATATGCCCATGAGACTGTAAACGCCATAGCAGTGCAGCTGAAAAAGTCTCTCAGTGTTGCAGTCCAGGAGGGTATCCTCAAGCGCAATCCACACGAAGGCGTACAGCTTCACAAGCTGAGACCCCCGAAGAAGATAAACGCATACAGCCTTGAAGATCAGAAGAAGATAATTGAATACACGAAGAACGGTAAGAAGACAGACAGAATCTTTTACTTTCTTATCAGCACCGGTATGAGATTTGGGGAAGCAGCTGCTATAACCTGGGATGATGTTGACCTGAAGAAAAAGTCCATAAAGATAAACAAAACCGCTATCAGCCTTCATGGGTCCATGTTTATTCAGGATCACCCGAAAACTGACAACGGAAATCGTACAATATATGTGGCTGACAATGTAGTATCATTCCTCAAACAGCAAAAAGAGGATTTGGATACAGATTTGAATTACAGGAACCTGGTATTTCCTAATTCAAGATACAACATTATAAACACTTCTAATGCACTGATGCACTGGAAAAAGATCTGCGCTGCTCTTGATATTGAAAGTACCGGCATGCACACTCTTCGACATACATGGGCAACCAGAGCCCTGGAAAAAGGTATTGACGTGAAGACTGTTTCTGATATGCTCGGCCATAAAAATGTCATTACTACAATGAATATTTATCAGGATGTGCTTCCTGATCAGAAGATAAAAGCAGCAAAAAAAATGAATGATTTGTTTTAAATGCACAATAAACGCACCACAAACCGTTCTTTTCGCTGAATTTCAACGATTAAATCTGCCACTTCCTGTTTAATGTATAATCCGCAATAAAAATTTCCGGGCAATGCCCGGAAA
>JAUNIQ010000071.1:1864-7727 GCA_030535275.1 Bacillota bacterium
CTTCCTCTTTTCTCCTGTCATCTCTGTATATCATGAGAAGAATCAGTCCGATAAGGTTAAATGCCGCTACGCAAATGAACATGTTTCTGAAGCCGTGGTTCAGAGTTCTCTGGTAAACGCCTTCAATCTTGTCGCTGTTTCTGTCTATCTCCTTGAGATATTCAGCCTCAACCTCATCGAAGAGTGCAGGAATGTCATCGCGCATGCTAATCATCAGTTCACGTGCACGGATCATCAGCTCCTGCTTGGATTTCATCTGATTTATGGCATCGTACATTTCCTTCTTGGCTACTTCCATCTTCTTGATGGCATTCTGCATTGACTTGCGGTCACTCTTTGCCTTGTTCTGCTCGGCGGTAAGTTCATCGCGGGCCTGTTCCATTCCCGATATTCCCTTCTTCACGCCATCGATGCCCTGCTGTACTCCGGCAATGCCATCCTGCAGATTCTTAAGATTTGTCTTGGCAGTGGTGAGCTCGGCTTCAGCATCTGTCTTCGCCTGTTTATATTCGTCAGTGGTATTGTAATCTTCACGTTTAATGTTGTCATAAGCCTGCTGAGCCTGGTCTACAGCTGTCTGAGCATATCCTGCGGCCTGTTCCATCTGTGCCTTCTGAGACTCCATGCCTGATAACTGTGCCTTTGCATCCTTAATCTGACTGTTGATGCTGGCAATTCCCTGGCTCATTCCGTCGATGCCCTGGGATATTCCGTTGATGCCCTTCTTTATTCCTGCCTGTCCGCTTGAAATGCCTGAAATTCCATCGTTTATTCCGGAAATTCCGGTTCCGACTCCATTAATTCCATCGCCGATTCCGCTGATTCCCTCGTTAATGCCGTCCTGAATCTCTGCAATTACATCAGGTGTGAACTGGCTGAACATGTACTTCGCCATATGCTTTGTTGCCTTTGTAATAGTGGTAACGTCAGAGTCCTGAAGTTCCTTGAGGAGCTTGTCAGGAAGTTCGATATCCTTGTTCGATGATGTCATGTCCATATCCATGTCCATGTTCAGCATGGCCTCAAGGTCAATGTCACCCATTCTTTTCTGGAAATCCTCGTCATCCTTAAGCTGGTCCACTATGGACTGCAGCTCAATCTGCTGCTCCATTTTAGGAACCTGCGGAATATCCGGCATTTCCTTCATGAGTTCATCCTGCATTGTTGCGCCTGCCTGAGCAATGAAGCCTACCATGATGGCAGGGGCGATTGCCGTACCGATTGAACGGATAAGGGACAGAGTTGCCAGTGCGGAGTTACTGTCTTCATCCTTTGTATGACGAAGCATCATGTAGTTAAGCGGCGTACCCATGATCAGGCCAAGGCCCAGACCGATGAGCAGCAGACATACTACTACATTGAAAATGTTAATGTGATTTATTGTTACAAAGGCAAGATAGAGTGAGCCGATAATGGACACTACAAAGCCCGAGCCGAGCACCGGCTTTGAGCCGAACTTGTCTATGAGTTTTCCGCTGATAGGTGAAACCGCTCCGGCCATGAGACCGAGAATGATTACGAAGTAGCCGCCGTCGCCTGACGGAATCTTCATGCAGTTTTCAGCAAACTGAGGGATGAAGATCATGCCCATCATTGAGCATCCTGCCAGAAGACCGCAGCCCAGTGTAACCATGATCTGGCTGTTCTTCATGTATTCAATGTGGAATATAGGATCCTCTGCCTTCTTCTCAACAAATACAAAGGCAGGAATCAGTATTGCACCGAAGAGCAGGAACGGCCATACGTCCCTGTGAGTCAGCGATGCCAGGAAGTCAAAGAAGTCTATGTTCTTAAGTCCGTAAAGCAGTGACAGGATAATAACTGTCATGAGCAGTGTTCCAATCTTATCAATTCTGTATACCTGCTCGCTCTTGTGGTTAGGTATAAACGCGAAACCACCAATGATGATAAGAGCACAGAGCGGAATATTAATGAGGAAAATCCACTGCCATTCCGTCTGTCCGAATATGTCGAGTACAGCACTTCCGAATGTTGCGCCCAGCACGTTGGCTATTCCGTATACTCCGCCAACCATTCCAAGGGCCATTCCCCTCTTTTCTTCAGGGAAGCTCGTTCCGAATTCAGCTGTTGCAATAGGCATGATGCCGCCTGCACCGATTGCCTGAACTGCACGTCCAACCAGGAACAGAATGAAGTTTCCGGAAACGCCGCATATTACGGAGCCTACGCCAAAGAGAAGAATACTGAAGATGAATACGATCTTTCTTCCCATTCTGTCGGCAAGCTTTCCCGAAACAGGAATGATTGCCGCATAGCAGAGTGTGAAGATTGTAATCATCCAGATTCCCAGCTGGTCATCTGCTCCGAATGAATTCTGTATTATTGTTCTGACAGGAGTAATGCTTCCTGTACTGAGCGCTCCGACAAACAGACCGAAGAGGTATATGGCCATTATCCAGCCTGTCTTGTCTTTGTCTTTTGCCCCTGCGGGCACATTCTTTTTCGCCATGTGATGGTGCATTATATTTTCCCTTTTCTATATCTTCTTTATTGTTCTGAAAATGCTGTCCATGTCCAGATCAGCATCGTACATGCATGTGAACAGCAGTTTTGACAGAACGGGAGCCATTTCCTTCGCATCCTCTTCCGTCGTGCCCTGCCCTGTAAGCAGAATGGTAATCCGCTGGTCCAAAGGCTCTAAAATCGTCCCGGTGAAATTAAACTCGCTGACGGATCCCTTCGAAGTTACCGACGCAATGTGGAACTGCAGAAGCGGTCCGACACCTGAACGAAGATTCTCAACGATTTTCGATAAAGCGGTCTGGATATTGATTTTTTTTCGGCACATTTGGTCAATATCGTCAAGAGCCTTTTCCCAGCGCATTCCTATTAACGCCCCGACAATCTGTTCCTTACTGTCGTAGTAGTTGTAAACTGTCGAAGGTGCAATACCAAGTTCGGATGACAGGTGTCTTATGCTCAGTCTGTCCATCCCCTCATTTTCAATTATTTTCAGTGATTCACTAAGAATGTCGTCTCTAAGATTTTCAATGATTTTCGGCACTCTCATGCTCCTTTCACTAGTTTTATGAACACTGTTCATATTAACAGAACAATAAAGCCGTGTCAACGCAGACACGGCTCTTTAATGCCATCTTTCATTCCTTAAATCAGGTGCCTTCTGACACTGCACAGACTGCAGGTTTTCTTGCTTCCGTAGCACAGCTCACATGCCGAATTCAGATGCTCATATTTATGATTTACTCTAAACAGAATTCCCGCGCAGGATTTCAGCGGAAGAATGACTCCGCTCTCCTTCACTTCCATGCCCATGCAGTCGAAATCAACCAGCAGAGGCATCTTGTGCATCTCGTAAGAATCCATTCCGTAGAAGCCCGGTCCGAAGCTGTCGGATAAGTCCAGACCTGCCTTTGTGCTCCTGCACTCTTCGCGGATTACGTCCACGAGCATAGCCCTTATGGCATCAGTAAATGCCGTCCCCCAGATATCCGCATAGAGTTGGTCCATAATCGGCCTGTCCTGCAGATAATAATCCCCGGCTGTAACAGCATAGGCATAGACGCCCTCAAGCGAATAAACATCCAGTTGTTCAAAGGCCGTGCATTCCAGCTCCGCAGCAACCGTTCCATCCGGTGAAAGGACAGTCAGCTTTTTTCCATCCAGTTCAAGTCTGTCGTAAAAAGCGTACTCGCCCCTTACACAAACTCTGTCCTCGATTTCCTCCCGGATCGCAAAGGCAGCCTGACGCATACGCTCATACTTTTCGCCTTCCTTCGCAACTCCCGATTCTTCCATAAACAGAGCTTCAGCCCTGTCACAGCACTCGGCCATATTAAATTGTATTTCAGTCTGTTTCATGGCTCCGCTTGAATTTCTATTTGTGTTCCCTGAGAGTGCTGCCGTAATCATCGCTGAAGAAGGTGTGTGAATATTTCTCCAGTTTCCATCCAGGTATCCCGCATTTCGGGCACGGTTTGGTAACCCACTTGTTTCTCAGCCATCTGGCAGCTCTGCAGTTTCTGGAATCACGTATGATGAACTCCCTACTCTTCAAATCCCATTGCCTTGAGATATATGGTCTGAAAATCCGGATCCTCCGCCAATTCAACATGCTTGACTATCTCCGGTATTTTCTCTGTAAGTTCCATTTCTTTTTCACTTGCCAGAGCCATTGAAACCCCTGCTCCGGCAGTATTTCCTGCAGATATTATCTTTTCCGGATCTATCTGCGGAAGCACTCCGATTCTGACTGCGCTCTCCTTATCAATGTAATTACCGAAGGCTCCGGCCACAACAACTCTGTCTATGTCGCTGACGGTTTTACCAACTCTCTTAAGCATGATTTCTATTCCTGCCTTGATGGCTCCCTTGGCCAGCTGTACTTCCCTGATATCCTTCTGTGTAATTACGATATCGTCCTCATTGTCTCTCTCGAGAAGGATAAAATCTCCTCCTGCCATTCTTCCGCTCCTGCTGATAATGCCTGCATCCAGCATCTGAGCTATGGCATCAATGAGTCCCGATCCGCATATGCCCTGAGCGGGAACGGTCTGTTCTTCTGTACTGCCGATTGTACTGAAAGTCACCTTCCCGTCTTCTACCCTTACCGCTTCTATGGCTCCATCCGCCGCTCTCATTCCGCAACTGATTGCCGATCCCTCAAAAGCCGGACCTGCTGCTGTTGAACAGGCATAACACTCATTTCCGTCTGTCAGTACTATTTCACCGTTTGTGCCTATGTCAATGAAAAGCGTCAGGCCTTCCATGTCCAGCACTCTCGAAGCAACTATGCCCGATGTAATGTCTCCGCCCACATGTCCCGCAATATTAGGGACAACCGTTACAGTCGCATCTTCTGGAATATCAAGAAGAGCGTCCTTTGCCGTCATTTTAAGTGTGCCCGTATAAGCCGGATGAAATGGCGCCAGTGCCAGTGTCATAGGCGGATATCCTGCGAAGAGGTGTGACATTGTCGTATTGCCGCATACTGCAGTCTTTACTATTTCGTCACTGCTCCTTCCTGCCTTTGCACAAAGATCCACAATTATTTCATTGATACATTCCGTAATTTTATTGCGGAGCTCGCCAAGGTTTTCACCCTCCCTGCCGCAATATGTGATACGGGATATTACGTCCATTCCGAACTCGTTCTGAGGATTTGTCCTGGCGGAAACCGCCAGCTGTTCACCTGCTTCAAGATCCCACAGCATTCCAACCACAGTGGTTGTGCCCACGTCAAAAGCAGCCCCGAGTCCACTGCCACCCCTGTCTGCAGTGAAATCCTCCGGGTAGGCCAACATTCTTGTCTTCCTGGCATTGGCCCCGCTCATCATGGCGGAGTCTCTGCACCTTCCGCATCTGGCACATATGCCTGTGCACTTGAACATTAGAATTCCTCCTGTATGTCACAAAGTTCTGTAATCTCTATCTTTTCATCCTTCATCAGGCTGGCATCAACATTAACTTCACCAAAGTCATTTTCGACAAGGGCAACTCTCCTGCCCGAAAATGATTCAGTCAGAAGCTTCTGAATTAATGTTGTTTTGCCGGCTCCTAGAAATCCGGATATTACAATTACGTCTGTCATGTTAATTATTTTACCATAAACTGTTCGTTGTCGATAACAGTCTCCACACCATTTGCTGCATTGTACTCTCTGCATGCCTCGTAGTATGCCTGCAGGTTTTCGTTTTCAACTGCAGGTGCCAGAATGTCTTCCTTTGTCTTTGCGGAATGCACCTTGATATTCGGCGCCTGCTTCTCACTGTAGTTTACTGTTCCTCCGAAGGCTTCAGTATCTACAGTCAGATCCATTCCCGTAATTCCGCAGATTGTCTCAGGATGCATATCCGGCAGCAAGGATAACGGCAAATATGCCATA
>JAUNIQ010000071.1:7737-8823 GCA_030535275.1 Bacillota bacterium
CAATGCCAAAAGCGGTGCGGGTCTGTATGATGACAGGTTCTACAGAATATCTGACAAACCAGTTTAAGAAATGGTTCGGCAAAACCCCATCCCAGTACAGAAAAGAGCTTGAAGATGATCTGGCATCTGACAGTACAAAATTTGAAAGCTTTGATTATGAATACGCAGTGAAAATCATCAATTCATATCTGGATGGATATTGATATAACAAATGAGTCCCCGAAAAATCGGGGACTCTTTTAATATGAGTGAGATTGGACTCTATAAAGTCCACTTGCTTACGTCTGTGTGAAGCAGATGGTGTGCCTTTTCTGACAGTGGCTTTTCGAAATACTCTTCGTACGACATTGCAACTGATGGATTTTCATGTGAGAATCTCATTTCATCAGCCCTGTCAATGGCATAGAGATCCAGACCTCTTGTTTCGGCCATTTCACAGCCTTCATGTATAGGCTGTCCGCCGCCACCTGCGCATCCGCCAGGACATGCCATGATTTCAACGAAATCATATTTTACTTCGCCGGCCTTGATTGCCTCAAGAAGTTTTCTGGCATTTCCCAGTCCATTTGTAATGGCAATGCTAAGCTTGATTCCGTTAATTGTAAATGTGGCTTCCTTCCATCCGTCCATTCCTCGAACGTTCTCGAAAGCGTCTGCCGGCGGGTTTTCCCCTGTGATAAGGAAGTATGCCGATCTGAGCGCTGCTTCCATTACACCGCCTGTTGCTCCGAATATTACTCCTGCGCCTGTTCCTTCTCCGAAGAATTCGTCAAAGTCCTCTTCAGGAAGTTCAGCTGTCTTGATACCGTCTGCCGTAATCATTGTATCAAGCTCTCTCGTATTGATTACGATATCTACATCCTTGAAACCCGAATCATTTACAGCGTCTACATCGCATTCATATTTCTTGGCAACGCAAGGCATAATAGAAACCGATACAATGTTGGCAGGGTCTACGCCCATCTTTTCCGCAATGTATGTTTTGCTTATTGTACCGAACATCTGCTGTGGTGATTTTGCTGTTGAAAGGTTCTGTAGTGGTCAAGCGTTTTTGTAACACCACTGCCTAATTTGTTAAGTTCCGTA
>JAUNIQ010000072.1 GCA_030535275.1 Bacillota bacterium
TTAGGCGTTAGCCTTGTTGAATCTGTGATTTAATCTTGATACTTTTCTTGAAGCAGCATTCTTGTGAATGGTGCCCTTTGCAACAGCCTGCATAAGCTTCTTCTCTGCCAGTGCCAGATCAGCCTTAGCCTGTTCCATGTCGCCAGCTTCGATAGCTTCATCGAATGACTTCAGGACATCCTTCAGATGACCTTTAACTCTTCTGTTTCTTGCAGTCTTCTTGTCGATTACACGGATTCTTTTCTTTGCGGATTTAATGTTTGCCATTATTTTACCCCACTTTCATAAATTAATTGACTAGCCTCACCTTATGGTTCGGCATAAACTCGCAACTAATATTATATCCAATCAGTTAGCTTAACGCAACACTTTTTTATGAATACAAAGCTTTCCTAATAACATCTGCCGAAGCCTTGAGACTTTCCAGTTCCTCATCTGTCATTTTCAGATAGTCAATTGGTGTTGCCCCGCTTTTATTGACCATACAAGGCAGAGACAGAGCTATACCCTTTTCTATTCCGTATTCACCATTCATTTCAACGGATACAGGCAGTATTTCATTGGAATCATGAATAATTGCCTGAACAATTCTGGCTGTAGATGCCGCAACGCCGTAGTTGGTAAAACCCTTCTGCTCGTAGATTCTGTATCCCAGAATGCGAACAGTTTCAAGAAGCTTTTCACGACTGATTTTCACTTCATCCCCTACAGCTGCAGAATAGTATTCATCAAGAGACATTCCCATTACTTTTACGGAGCTCCATATTATGCAGGCAGAACTTCCGTGTTCTCCAAGTACATATCCGGAAACATCCCTTGTATTAATATCAAATATTTCAGCAACGATCCTGCAAAGCCTTGCAGAATCAAGCAGAGTTCCTGTGCCGATTACCTTCTCTCTTGATCTTCCAGTAAACTGAGCCAGAGAATATGCAATAAGATCAACCGGATTGCTTATGGCAATAATAACAGCGTCTTTATTATATTTATTAAGCTCTTCTGAAACTTCTTTAGCAACCTGAATACTTCCGTCACGAAGCTCAAGCCTGCCCTGGCTAGGATCCTTTACTGCAGGACCTACGGTGTATATGACAATATCTGCTCCTGCAGTTTTCTCATACCCGCCGCCGGATATTTTAATATCCGCTTCTCGATTTATTGCCAGGCTGTCTAGATAATCCGTCAGTTCACCCTGTATTTTTGTCTGGTTTCTGCCCACAAGAACCAGTTCATCTATTTCTCGCATAGAGGTAAGCACCGAGAAAACAGCCATGCCAACCTTTCCGTAACCTATAACCGCAACCTTCATAGATTTGATTCTCCTTAATTACAGCTGTGCACAAACCTTGTTAAAGCTTTCTATTGCTTTTGCACGAGTTTCCTCTTCATCAATCAGCAGAGACTCTCCATCCTTGCAGATAATCTGTCCATCACATACAGTCATACAGATATCAGTAGACTGTGCCGCAAAAACAATATTCGCGACTGTATCATAATCCGGTGTCAGATGCGGCCTGTCCAGATCGAACATGATCATGTCTGCCCTGAAGCCTTCTTTAAGCAGTCCGCAGTCATTTCTTCCCTGGGCTCTGGCCCCGTTAACCGTTGCCATTTTCAGTATATCCACGGCAGGAATCGCGTTGGCGTCCATGGCACTTCCCCTGCAGAGCATGGCAGCCAGGTTGATTTCCTCCAGCATGTTCAGATTGTTGTTTGAGGATGCTCCGTCAGTGCCTATTGTCAGTTTCAGACCGGCGTCATAATACTTCTTTATGGGTGCTATGCCGCTTCCCAGTTTGAGATTTGATGAAGGATTATGAGAAACATATGCTCCGGCCTCCTTCATGCAATCAATATCTGAATCCTCAAGCCATACGCAGTGAGCGGCTATTACAGGAGAATTGAACAAACCGCACCTTTCAAAATACTGAACAGGCGTAAGGCCGTCGTGTCTGCCTTTGCATTCCTCGTGTTCTTCCTTTGTTTCTGAAGTGTGAATCTGTATGATGAGCCCCTTTTCAGCTGCAAAATCAGCCACTTCTTTAAGCGGTCTCTCTTTATTGGCATATTCCGAATGCGCAGATGCGTCAGCCCTGATTCTGTCGTCCTCAAGGCTTTCGGTCCATTCCATGAGTCTGAGTGTATCCGAATATGCTCTGTCCTCATAATATGATGCGCTGTCGTCAAACGAAACGACGCCATTGCAGAGATTTGCCTTCATTCCCGCCTCATAAAGTGCTTTGCCATAGTCAACCAGGTCAAAATACATGTCTGAAATGGATACGCAGCCCGATTTCATCAGCTCAATTGCACCAAGCTTTGCCCCCCAGTACTTTGCTTCAGGGCTAAACCTGGCTTCAAAAGGAAATATTCTCTCGTTGAGCCATCTCTGAAGCGGCAGTCCTTCTCCGTAGCCTCTGAGAAGTGTCATGGGAACATGGCAGTGGGTATTGTAGAAGGCCGGCATGAGAAATCTGCCTTTGCCGTCAAAAACCTCACCATAGTCTCCCGCAGGTTCAGTATCACCTATGTAAGATATGAACTCGCCTTCGGTAGCCAGAAACATGTTCTCTCTAACCTCAAAGTTTTCGTCGAGCATTTTGATATTCTTAAAGAGCATAATCAATTCCTCCAATCATACTCATACTATAATATAATCCTTCAATTTTTCAAAGGTCTTGTCGCCTATTCCAGAAACATTTTTCAGTTCATCAATGGATTTGAATCTGCCGTTCCGGGTTCTGTAGTCGATTATCTTCTCAGCCGTTGCGGGGCCAATACCGTTAAGAGTTTGAAGAGTCGAGGAATCAGCCGAGTTAATATTCACCATGCCGCCGGAGTCTGTTCCGCCGCTAAGTCGCGCTCCGCTGTCATCAGAAGCCGTATCATCTGATGCAAAGGCAGGAATATATATTTTCTGCCCATCTTCAAGAAATTCAGCCCTGTTTATGCTGCTAAGATCAGCGTCCTCTGTCAGACCTCCCGCAGCCTGTATGGCATCTTCAACTCTGCTGCCTTCCGGAAGCTCAGCAAGCATTGGCGTCACCACCGCTCCGCCAACATCTACATAAATAGTGCCATTGCTTACTTCTTCGACTTCTGCAGCATTGCTCTCTTCGGTTATTTCAGGACCTTTGCCATCATCTGCAAATGCGTAAACACCAAGGGCCGCAATAACAAGAACACCTACAATCAGGAGCTTTTTAAGTTGCCCTTTATTGTCATTAATGAAACTGCTCAGTGCTTCGTTCTGCTTCAGTAAGTCAATTAATCTCTTCATAATAAAATACCTCCAATACCGATATTAAAATATCATTATTGGAAGTATTTGTCAATCATTCCTTAAATTGTAATTCAAGTCTACTTACTGTTATCTCTGCTCTGTCACATTCAATGCCAAGTGAACTGATGACAGTATCTATTAGCAGTTCAGGGCTCAGATTTGATTCGCTTCCCGCATCAAGAACTGCGTTAAGCACCAGACTGTCATCCTTAGGATTAAATGTCAGCTGTCTGATTTTTGGTTTGATGTCAATTACTACAGGCTCTTTCTTCTTTTTCTGCTTTTTCAGTGCAGTTATTCTTTCCTGCCCCATGTATCTGCTCCACAGAGCCTTTGCATCTTCGTCAAGAGGCTGGGCCAGTGGGATTCTTATATCATATTCTGCAGCTACAGTCATTGAGGCGAGTGTCTTCTTCAGTTCAGGAGCCTCCTTTATTGAAACCAGAGTCAGTCCCTCAGGCATTATTCTCTTTAATGCTTCAAGTATTTCCTCTCCGTACTTTTCGTTGTAATCAGCAGCGGTTTCGAACTCAATATATTCGTCATAACCTCTGTATCCCAGCGACAGTGGCTGTGCAAAGCCCATCTTGGGATGAGGATTGAAGCCCTGTGAATAGGCAAGTCTTATTCCCGCTCTCTTGAAGGAACGTTTGAACACCTTCATTATGTCAAGATGTGATGTATAGCAAATCACACCCGTCTTTTTGAATTTAATTATATATTTCATTTCTGTTTACAATTTACAAAACAATCCGTGTATCTGTTTACTCCGCATCCGGTGCAGCCTTCTCTGCAGTCATGTGTGGTTTCGCACTTAACCGCCTTATTTCTCTCAGCCAGGAAATAATCTCTGCTTACAAATGGGTTAATCATGTCCCACGGAAAAATCTCCTCAGCAGTTCTTTCCCTGTAATTGTAGAAGGCTTCCATGTCATCTGCTGAATCGAATCCAAGATCTGCAGCACAGTTTTCAAAGGCTTCTTTCCATGCCTCAGGCTTGAAATGCTCTGTCCAGCCGTCAAATCTGCAGCCGAGCTTCCAGGCTTCTTCCAGAATTCTGCCGCATCTTCTGTCACCTCGTGCAAAAACAGCCTCCAAGTTGCTTGTCGCAGTCTCGTGATAATTGAATGTGACGCCCTTTATGCGAAGCTTCGATGAAAGGTAATTATGCTTTTCAACGAATTCCTCGGCGGTATTCTGCGCTTCCCACTGGAACGGAGTATGAGGTTTAGGTACAAAGTTTGAAACGCTTACAGTAACTCTGAAGCGGCCGCCCTTCCTGCCTCTGACATCATAGTTTATATCCATGATCTTCTTTGCAATATCAGCTATTCCGTCAAGGTCCTCATATGTTTCCGTAGGAAGACCAATCATGAAATAAAGCTTAATATGTTCCCATCCAAGCTCAACAGCCTGTCTGGTAGCGCTGAAGATATCATCTTCTGTTATATTTTTGTTAATTACATCCCTCAGCCTCTGAGTACCTGCTTCCGGAGCAAATGTAAGGCCGGATTTTCTGTATCCCTGTATTTCCTCAAGGACCCTGAATGAAAATGAATCCAGTCTCAGTGAAGGCAGCGACAGTGATACATTCTGCTTTCTGCATAGTCCCATTAGCCCTGTTGCCATTGGTTCAAACCGGGAATAATCGCTTGTTGAAAGGGATAAAAGCGAAAGCTCCTCATGACCTGTATTGGCAAGCTGCTCCATTGCCAGCTTTTCTATGGTTTCAGGTGTTCTTTCGCGAACAGGCCTGTAAATCATTCCTGCCTGACAGAATCTGCAGCCGCGAGTGCATCCTCTGAATGTCTCAACAACTGATCTGTCATGAACTGTATCGATAAACGGAACAATGTTGTTTACCGGAAATTCCGCCTTTTCAATATCTTTTACAATAGCCCTTGTCACTGTCTCAGGTGCATTTTCATTAATTCTGCCGACTTCTGAAATGGCATGGTCACTGCCGTATTTTACCTCATAGAATTCGGGAACATATACGCCATCGATTTCGGCAATTTTCTCGAGAAATGCTTCCCTGCTCAGCTTGTCTGCCTTTGCATCTGCAAAGGCAAGACACACTTTTTCAAGGCTTTCTTCTCCGTCACCAATCAGGAAAGCATCTACAAAGTCAACAAGTGGCTCCGGATTGAAGGCACATGGTCCGCCCGCTATTATCAGCGGATAATTTCCATCCATTCTGTCCTGCTTCTTTAGTGGAATTCCGCCAAGATCGAGCATGTTGAGAATATTCGTATATGACATCTCATACTGCAGAGTAAATCCGAGAATGTCGATTTCGTCAATCGGGGTAAAGGTCTCAAGAGTGTAAAGCTTTCTGCCCTTTTCACGCATTATCGCTTCCATGTCTGCTGCAGGAGCAAAGACTCTTTCGCAGTAGATTCTGTCATTTCCGTTAAGAATATTGTAAAGAATCTGCATGCCCATGTATGACATGCCGATTTCATATGTATCAGGAAATGCAAAACCAATGCGAACAGAAACATCGTCAGGATTCTTCCTGACCATGTTTACTTCTCCGCCTATGTAACGCGCAGGCTTTTCAACGCGCTTTAATATTGATTCAAGTTCTTTATCTATTCCCATTTTCAACATTGTCATAATCCAAATCTTTCATGAGATCATCAATTGTCATGCCTATGCGTGACTCAATCTCATCAAGCAGTTTCCTTGTTTCTTTTTTCTTTCTCAGAATTGCAGCTCTGGCATCCGGATTGCCGTTTCTTTCGGCTTTTTTGATAATGTAATCCATTCTGTCATCAAGGCCTGCATAATGATCTTCAAGTGTAAGTCTGTCAGCCAGGCTGACAAGATCAGCCTCAGTAAGATGATTGGCATCATTGGTATACTGATACATCATGTGAGCCCGGATAATCTGCTCTTCTTCATAATATTTCTTTTCATGGCACCAGTCAGCGCAGATATCCCAGTGTCTGTCTTCAACGCGAGCCATGTCATGAAGCAGACCGCTTGCCAGCAAAAGCTCAAGATCAAAAGGTCTCCATCCCAGACCGTGTCTGTCTCTTGAGTGGTCCTGCTCATAATAAAACCTTCCCGCACCTCTTCGGAATGTGGTTAATCTTATATCTCTGAACTGGGCCGCTCTTGTTCCGCCGGCCTCGTTTAAGGCTTTGCCGAACATGTATGCTACTGCTGCAACGGATTTGCAGTGCCCGATAACGTGTTCAGGCGTGCTGTAGGCCTCAAGATATTCCAGGCATTTTTTTCTATCCGGATGTTCTCTCATAGTTTTCGCTGTTGTTAGTCTTCAAAAAAGCTGTAATCTTCTTCGTAATACTCGAATTCCATGTCGAAGAGCTTGATGGTATCTCCCTCTTCCATGCCCATTTCCTTCAGAGTATCGTATATTCCGCTGTTTTCAATATATCTGAACAGATATCTTCTTGAACCCAGGTCATTGAAGTTGGTTGAGTTGAATATCTTTTCAAGCTGGCTTCCGTAAATCACGTAAGCTTCTCCGTCATATTCAGCAAATACCTTCCTGTAATCAGGATCATAGTCATCAGCTTCGAAATCGAAGTATTCATATTCTTCATCATCCTCAGGAGGATTGGCTTCAACTTCGAGAAGTGCCTTGTAAGCCTCTTCTATCACCTGCTGTACGCCTATTCCGGCTGCAGCAGACATAGGCAGAACCTTGTAGCCCTTAGCCTCAACGTATTCCTTGAAGTCAATATACTCTTCGCAGATTTCCAGATCTTCAGGATCGGCACTGCAGCCAACAATGTCAATCTTGTTTGCCACGACTATCTGCGGCTTCTTAAGAAGCTTTTCGCTGTACTGGGCTAGCTCCGCATTAATCTTATCGAAGTCATCCTTTGGATCACGACCTTCGCTGCCTGATACATCGACAATGTGGATCAGCACCTTGGTTCTCTCAATGTGCTTGAGAAAATAATGTCCAAGGCCTGCACCTTCATTGGCACCTTCAATGATTCCGGCTATGTCAGCCATTACAAAACTGCTGTCATAGATGCTGACAACACCCAGATTCGGTTCTATTGTTGTGAAATGATAATTAGCTATCTTAGGCTTGGCACTTGTAGCCATCGACAGAAGCGAGGATTTACCCACATTTGGGAAGCCTACCAGACCAACATCTGCAATAAGCTTCATTTCCAGGATAATCTCTCTTTCCTTGGCAAAACCTCCTGCCTCAGCGAAGTTCGGAGCCTGTCTAGTAGGAGTAGCAAACTTCATGTTGCCTTTGCCTCCCTTACCGCCCTTGGCAGCAATAAAAGACTGGCCATGCTCAGTCAGATCCTTCATAACCTTGCCGGATTCCTCGTCAATTACAAGAGTGCCGACAGGAACCTTGATAATAAGATCCTCCCCGTTCTTGCCATAGCGTTTTTTCTTCATGCCGTCCTGACCATTCTCTGCTTCATACTTTCTCTTGTATCTGAAGTCCATGAGAGTTCTCAGGTTTTCATCAGCCTGAAACACAACATCTCCGCCCTTGCCGCCGTCGCCGCCGTCAGGACCGCCTTCAGGTACGAAAGCTTCACGTCTGAAAGTAACAGCACCGTTTCCGCCTTTTCCTGATTTAATTGTTATTTTCGCTCTATCTACAAACATAATACTATTATAAAAAAGAATTACACAAAAAACAAAGGCCCCTAAAATTAGGGGCCATGATTAGCTTACGCTTCCTTAGGATAAACACTTACCTGCTTTCTCTTCTTGTCGTATCTTTCGAACTTTACAGCTCCGTCAACCTTTGCAAATAATGTGTCGTCTCCACCTTTGCCAACATTGTTACCAGGGTGGAACTTTGTTCCTCTCTGTCTAACCAGGATGCTGCCAGCGCTTACGAACTGACCATCACCTGTCTTAACGCCTAAACGTTTGGACTCGGAATCACGACCGTTCTTCGAGCTACCTACACCTTTCTTACTTGCCATGGAATTACCTCCTGTATAATCAATCTAAAACTTTAATTTCTTCTTTCAGGCTTATTTAGCAGCTTCGATTGCTTCGATGATTACTGCCTTTGTTGCCTTAGGGTCGATTTCGATGCCGTTCTTCTCAGCATATTCAACCAGTTCTGCCTTCAGCATCTTTGACAGAGGCTTTTCCTCAGCCTTAGGTGCTTCTTCAGCCTTTGCTTCTTCTACCTTTTCTTCTGCAGGTTCAGCCTTCTTAGGAGCTGCCTTTTCGCCACCGATAGCAGTGATTTCTACCAGTGTGTATGGCTGTCTGTGACCCTGCTTCTTTCTGTAGTCCTTCTTAGCCTTGTACTTGAAGATGATTACCTTCTGGCCTTTTCCGGATTCCACAGCTTTACCTTCAACAGTAAGCCCGTCCAGGTATGGAGTTCCAACCTTGATGTCAGAACCTTCACCTGCTGCGAGGACCTTGTCAAATACTACGGCTTTTCCGTCTTCAACGTTCAGCTTTTCTACTCTGATCTGATCGCCGTTCTGTACTCTGTACTGCTTTCCGCCTGTTTCAATA
>JAUNIQ010000073.1 GCA_030535275.1 Bacillota bacterium
TCCTGCAACACAGAATATCGTAACTATGAGAGACATGATGCCTATGCTTCCCAGATTGGACGTGACCTGCTCATTGATTCCCATTCTGAGTCCCATGATAAGACAAAGCACATAGATGGTAATCATCATGGCTTTCTGAATCCAGCTCATGTGGATATCCCTGGCGGCAAGCCTGTTGGCAAGAATATATCCAATTATCATAAAGCTCCAGTAGAGCGCTAACAGTTTCATCTAATCTTCTATTCTCCAGTCTATGGCCTCGATACCATGTTCTTCAAGGAATCTGTTTGTTTCCGAGAAGTATCTGCCTCCCCAGAATCCGTTATAAGCGGACAGTGGACTCGGATGTGCTCCCGTAATTATATGATGCTGCGGGGCCGTAATCAACTCTGCTTTTGCCTTTGCATTGGCTCCCCAGAGAATGAATACCACCGGTTCCTTTCTCTCGTTGAGAAGCTGGATTACACGGTCTGTAAACACTTCCCATCCCTTGCCCTTGTGTGAGTTCGCTTCATGGGCGCGGACAGTCAGTACGGCATTGAGAAGCAGAACGCCTTCTCTTGCCCAGCTTTCGAGATTGCCGTGTGATGGCGGTGTGATTCCCAGGTCAGACTGGAGCTCCTTGAAAATGTTTACCAGTGAAGGTGGCTGTTTCACACCCTTCTGCACAGAAAAACACAGGCCATGTGCCTGCCCCGGTTCATGATAAGGGTCCTGACCGATTATTACCGCCTTGACCTTGTCGTAAGGCGTTGTCTGAAGAGCATTGAATATATGGTACATGTCCGGATATACCGGTCCCTTTCCGTACTCTTCCTTCAGGAACTCCCTCAGTTTCAGATAGTATTCTTTCTCGAATTCGCCTTCGAGAACCTTGTCCCAGCTGTTTCCTATTGTGACCATGGATACAGTATAGCATAGAATGTTAAAGGCTGATATAATCAAAATATGAAACAGGTATATATTTCAAGACATGCAGGCACAAGCCTTGTCCGATACCTTGTATCACAGGGTTATCAGATAAATACCGTTACGGAATACGGCATAGTCAATCAGGACACCACCAGTCTGGACGCTGTTCTCGACACTGAACAGCTAATTCACGTTGATCCGCGAATCGCCACACATCCCGACATCTACATGTGTCAGCTGGGTCTGTGGAACGAAGCAGGCATTTTCGTAGGCGACCCGGAAAGACTGAGGCCGGACTATCCCAATGACATCATTTACAATGCTGTATGCACTCGTGATTATGTCTTTCATCGCATAGAAAACACTGACCGTGATCTGATGGATGCCATTATCACCTGGCGCCAGGGTCTGGCATATGACACATATCAGCCTGACAGCGAGGGACATTTTCATGAAGAGACCAAGGTAATCGGAGTTCGTCAGGGCTACACAAGGTGCAGCTGCCTTCCCGTAAACAACGATTCCTTCATCACCTCCGACGAAGGCATTGCCCGGGCTCTCGAGGCTCAGGGAGCAGCCGTCCTTCTTATCTGCGAGGGTCACATTAAACTCCGCGGCTTCGAGCACGGTTTCATCGGCGGTACAGGCGGAAACATCTACATTAATTCCGGCGGAATCACCGACCAGAAAGCCATAATTTTTAACGGCGATCTCTCCACTCATCCGGATTTTGAGAAGATAACCGGCTTCATAAAAAGCAGGAACATTCTTCCTGTATGGTTTGAAGACTATGCCCTTGAAGACATCGGCAGCATTCTGGCAATGGAATAAAACAAAGGGACGCTGATAGCGTCCCTTTTCATATACTTTATCATGGCTTGACCTTGTTCTGGAATTCCTTGAGCGTCTGATCCAGGCTCATCCTCTGTCTTGGCAGCCTGTATGGATCATCTCCCGGCTTCGCCTTTCCCGGCTGAGTTGTAACCGCACAGAGGAAGCCTGCTTCCTTTACCATGTCCTCCGAACTCTTATTCACATCTCCGTACGGATATGCGAAAGCGTCATGGCTTCCGAGGATATCTATGGATTTGTTTAAGTCAGCCATGCCGTCCTCATGAGAAATGGCCGTGAATATTCCCCCGTGACCTATATTGCCGCCGCCATGGTGCATGTCGTGGGAGTGGGATTCGAAGTAAATGTAATCACTCTGGTAATCTCGGACCTTTCTTTCCCCGTCCTTGGATGTGATTACAAAGCTTGTTGCAGGAACCTGAGTTTTTTCCATTACAGGAATTCCGTAATCAAGGAATGACTGGGTGCAGTCATCAAAGGTAAGCACTACGCTCTTTTCCGGAAGAATCAGCTCTCCTTCAACATAGGCACGCACTTCCTCCCATGTAGGGAAATAGTAGTTCTCTGACTTGAGCCAGTTTATCTCTTCTGTAAGGGCCCTCTGTCCAATATAATTTCCCCATCTGTCATAGAGATCATCAGGTGGATTCTTCTCATCATAGACATAGTGGAACATGCATATAGGCAGTCCCGGTGTGTCCAGATTTTTGTTTGGTTTGATTTTGACCTTTCTAATCAGCTGGGTGGTCTTGCCTTTGCTGTCGGTTACGGAATATGTCACATTGTGCATGCCTGCCCTGTTGAAATCGTTATCTGTTATTTCAACCTGTGCAGTCAGGTCATTTCCGTCCTCATCCTCCGCATGATATCCCGGTTCTTCAAACTTATCTCCGAGAGTCATGTTGATCTTCAGATCTCCTTCCAGCTCGAGAACGGGACTCATCCTGTCGAGCACCGTAACGGTTCTCGTCATTTCAAAGTTTCCGCAGGAATATGTCAGCTTGTATTCGCCCGGCTTTGTCACATCAACCTCGCCGTCAATTTTCACTCTGTCGCTGACATCAAAACCGGCCAGCTCTGCCTTTGCACCCGGCTCCTCGTAAAGACCGTTGAGCCCGACCGTAATGTTGCGCTGACCGTTGAGCGCGAGAAAAGAGTTGTTCGTATAGTATTCAAGGGTCAGAGCTGCTATTCCTGCAACTGCCACCGCGAGTACCATTACGACCAGGGCTATCTTCATTCTGCTTTTTTTCTTTTTTCCTGTCATGCCTCTACCCTTCGCCTCGTGTTTTTTTCTTATTATAACATAATTGTGATACAATTATCCCATGAAGAAGCATGCGATCATTCCCGTCTTCATTCCTCACAGAGGCTGTCCCAACGATTGCGTTTTCTGCAATCAGAAGGCAATAACGGCCCGTCAGCCCGATGTGAGCCCCGAAGATGTGCAAAACTTAATAGAAAAATACCTGCCTACTCTGGAGGGCCGTGGCCTCGAAACCATTGAGCTGGCCTTTTTTGGCGGAAGCTTTACGGGCATCCCCATTGAGGAGCAGTCGGCATTTCTTAAGGTGGCATCCGAATACAAGCAGCGAGGACTTATAGACAAGATTCACATGTCCACACGTCCCGACTACATTACCCCTGAAATTCTTGATAACCTGAAAGCCTATGATGCGGATACAATTGAGCTGGGTGTTCAGAGCTTTGATCCGGATGTTCTGACGGCTTCAAACCGCGGGCATACGGCTGAGCAGGTGTACGAGGCCTGCGAGCTTATTAAGGAATACGGCTTTGAACTGGGAATTCAGCTTATGATCGGACTGCCCGGTGACTCACTTGAGAAGTGCATCTATTCCGCCCGCGAAACAGTAAAAATCGAGCCTTCAATAGCACGTCTCTATCCGACAATTGTACTCGAAGATACGGAACTCAGCAGGATGTACAGAGCAGGAAGCTATCACGCTCTTTCAACAGATGAGGCTGTGGCAATCACCAAGGAAATGTATAAGATACTGGCAGCCGCAGGGATCAATATTATCCGTGTAGGACTTAAATCCACCGATCTGATCAGCGGTTCCGGAAGCGATGACGACCACACGGAGGGCCACACCTACCACCCTGCCTTCAGACAGCTTGTGGAAGGCGAAATCGCCAAGGAGATTCTCGAAGAGCAGCTCGAAAAAAAGATTGCAGAAAACGGCAGTCTGCCTTCGCATGTTGATTTCCTGAGCAATGGTGTTTCATTCTCGAACATGATTGGCAATTCAAGGTGCAACAAGGAATACTTCGAAAAAAAATATCCTGAATCCAGCTTCAGGTTCAGGCGTGATGACGGGCTTGCAGATATGGAATTTGTGGCAGCCATTAATAAATAAAAAAAGAGATATCCTTAATGCGTCCATTCTCATGGATATTCTATTCTTTCCTCACCGGTCAGCCAGTGCTGACACACCACCTAATCATACACTGTCATTATTACCCACAATAGCGTACACTTGCAGTACACTTTGTAAAAAAAGTAAAAAATTTATCTTGCAAAAGCAGGAAAGCAGGTTTATAATGCTCACATAAATAAATAACACCTAAAGGCTTTGACCGGGAAGAAGTAAGTTCGAAGGAAGCTTTCAGAGAGTTGTCGGCTGGTGTGAGACAACAGCAAGAGCGAACCGAATACATTCCGTGAGCTGCGTACTTAAAAGGTGCGACGGTCTGTGTCCGTTACAGCACAAGGGTATAAACATTTTTAATGTCGTACTTGTTGAGGTTGTCTTTGCGAGAAGGCAATGAATAGAGGTGGTACCGCGAAATAATCGCCCTCTATCCGTTATGGATAGAGGGCTTCTTTTATAACAGACCCCCGACAAGCGACAAAGGCAAAGGAGGACAAAATGCCTATTACTGAATTACTTGAAAGAAATGCACGCGAGTTTCCATTTGACATCAGTCTGGTTGAAATAAACCCTGAGGCTGAAGCTAACGCCCGCCGCACATGGAAGGAATACGAACTGATTGAGTCCAATCCTCATGATGTGGGCAGGAAGGAAATGACCTGGAGTGAGTTCGATCAGAAGGCAAACAGATTCGCCAACCTGCTTCTTACAAGAGGCGTGAAAAAAGGCGACAAAATTGCAATTCTCATGATGAACTGCATCGACTGGTTGCCGGTATATTTCGGAATTCTGAAGACCGGAGCTCTTGCTGTTCCCCTCAACTTCAGATATACAGCAGAAGAAATCAAGTACTGCCTGAAGAAGGCTGACTGCTCAGGACTGGTCTTCGGTTCGGAATTCGTTGGACGTATGGAGAGCATCTGCGATGCAATTCCTAAGGTTCGCACTCTTCTCTACGTTGGAGAGGACTGCCCTACCTTCGCCGACAGCTATGACCAGTACATTGAATACTGCTCGGATAAAAAGCCTGCAATTGAGATAACTGACAATGATGACGGAGCAATCTATTTCTCATCAGGAACTACGGGCTTCCCTAAGGCAATTCTTCACAAGCACCGTTCCCTTTCCCACTCGGCAAAGTGCGAACAGAATCACCACAGACAGACAAAGAACGATGTCTTCCTCTGCATCCCTCCTCTCTACCACACGGGAGCCAAGATGCACTGGTTCGGCAGCCTCTTCTCAGGAAGCAAGGCAGTCATTCTCAAGGGCACAAAGCCTGAATACATACTCAAGGCGGCATCAGATGAGCGCTGCACAATCGTATGGCTTCTGGTTCCGTGGGCTCAGGACATTCTGGATGCAATAGAATCCGGAGATGTTGATCTTAAGGATTACCAGCTTGATCAGTGGAGACTCATGCACATAGGAGCACAGCCTGTACCACCAAGCCTTATCAAGAGATGGCACGGCGTATTCCCTCATCACGATTACGATACAAACTACGGTCTGTCAGAATCAATCGGCCCGGGCTGCGTTCACCTGGGACTTGAAAACGTTCACAAAGTTGGCGCCATCGGCAAGGCCGGTTACGGATGGAAAACAAGAATCGTTGACACTGACAGAAATGATGTTGAACCTGGAAATGTTGGCGAACTGGCAGTATCAGGCCCTGGTGTCATGACCTGCTACTACAATGACCCTGAAGCAACAGCCGAGGTTCTTGAAGACGGCTGGCTCTTCACAGGCGACATGGCTGAAATGGACGAGGACGGTTTCATCTACCTGGTAGACAGAAAAAAGGACGTTATCATTTCAGGCGGCGAGAACATCTACCCTGTTCAGATTGAAGACTTCCTCAGAAAACACGAAGACATTAAGGACGTTGCGGTAATCGGACTTCCGGATGCACGTCTTGGCGAAATTGCGGCCGCAATCATCGAGCTTAAAGAAGGCCGCGACGTATACGAAGAAGCAATCGAGGACTTCTGCATAGACCTGCCTCGCTACAAGAGACCGAGAAAGATCATATTCGCAGATGTTCCTCGTAACCCTACAGGAAAAATAGAAAAACCACTGCTCCGCAAGCGCTACAACGCAGAAAATGTAGTCGCCAAGGAAGTGGAAAAGGAATAGAACAATGGAAACTACAAATAGAACAAATGGTATACGCTGGCTGTTTCTTGCCTTTGGATCACTGACCCTGCTGCTCGGCGGTCTGATTTACTCCTGGTCCATTCTCAAGTCACCTCTGGCAGGCGAGTTCGGATGGAATCCGACACAGCTGGCACTGAATTTCACAATAACCATATGCTGCTTCGGAATCGGAGGACTCATCTCCGGATTTCTTTCGAAAAAGCTGTCGCCGAGAGTGAGACTCATCGGCAGTGCGATTCTGGTATTCATTGGCTTCTTCCTTTCATCAAAGGTTGGCGCCGACAATCTGGGCATGCTCTATGTTTCATATGGCGTACTGGGTGGTATCGGCATCGGTGTTCTCTACAACACCACCATCGCAACAATAGGCGAATGGTTCCCTGACAAGAAGGGGCTGGCCTCGGGCATCATGCTCATGTGCTTCGGATTTTCAACTCTGATTTTCGGTAGTCTTGCCGGAAGTCTCATCGCTGACCCGGGCTTCGGATGGAGAAAGACCTACCTTCTCATGGGTGCGGTCATGGCAGCTGTAGTATTTGTTTTCGGGCTGATTGTACGCCGTCCGTCTACACCCGTTAATGCCAGCGCAAAGGCAGTCGCAGCTTCGAGTACCCACGACTACACAGCCGCAGAAATGCTGAAAACGGCAACATTCTGGAAGCTTTTCATAGCACTTACCCTGCTGGCTTCCATCGGCAATGTTTGCCTGAGCTTTGCCAAGGACTTCGCAATGTTCACAGGCTCAGCCGAGACAACTGCAATAACCATTGTAGGAATAATGTCAGTATGCAACGGACTGGGCAGACTGTTCGCGGGAGCAATCTACGACAATCTGTCACTCAGGAAGACTCAGCTTGCAATTACGGTAATCATGCTGGTGGCACCGCTCGTAGGCATTCTGGCTCTTACTACAGGCGGAAAAATCGCAGGCATTCTTGCTTTGCTTCTCTGCGGATTCAGCTATGGTCTATGCCCTACTACATCTGCAGTTTACCCGAAGCTCTTCTTCGGAGAGAAGAACTATGCCCTTAACTTCAGCATCACAAATCTGACGCTGATACCTACATCCTTTGTGGCAACACTTGCGGGAGCAATACTCACATCAACCGGTTCCTACATGCCGGTCTTCTGCCTGCTGCTCGCTTTCGGAATCATCGGAAGCGTCTCCTTACTTTTGATAAAGAAGGATTAAACCGTTAGGGAAGACAGTCACGCAGGTTTCTGTCCGTTGATAAAGTGATTATTAAAAAACCTCCCGGGGAGGAAGACACCGTAGTGACTATCTGATCCGGGAGGTTTAATTATTCTTTTGAATAAGTTTATGCGAGAGCTGCTGTGATAATAGCCATTGTGTAAACTTCTTCAGCGTTGCAGCCTCTTGACAGGTCGTTGATTGGAGCATTCAGACCCTGGAGTACAGGACCGTATGCGTCGAATCCGCCCAGTCTCTGAGCGATCTTGTATCCGATGTTTCCTGCATTGATGTCAGGGAAGATGAATACATTAGCCTGACCTGCAACCTTGCTGTCCTTGCACTTTGTCTGTGCAACTACAGGTGATACTGATGCGTCAAACTGCAGTTCGCCGTCGATGTCAAGGTCTGGAGCTGCTTCCTGAGCCAGCTTTGTAGCTTCAACCATCTTGTCAACGTCTTCACCTGCGCCTGAACCCTTAGTTGAGTATGAGAGCATTGCAACCTTAGGGTCAACGCCGAAGATCTTGGCAGTTCTTGCTGATTCAACAGCACATTCTGCGATTTCTTCTACGCTTGGCTTAATGTTGATTGCGCAGTCGCCCATTCCCAGGATTTCAGGAGCTGAACCGTCTTCATGTTCTCTTACCATGATGAAGACTGATGATACGCTCTTGTTGCCAGGCTTAGTCTTAATCAGCTGAAGAGCCGGTCTTACTGTGTCTGCTGTTGAGTATGTAGCTCCGCCCAGAAGTGCATCAGCTTCGCCCATCTTCACCAGCATTGTTCCGAAGTAATTACCCTTTGAAAGAGCTGCTCTGCACTGTTCTTCGTCCATCTTGCCCTTTCTCAGTTCTACCATTTTATCTACCATTGCATCCATGCCTTCATAAGTCAGTGGATCAAGGATATCAAGACCTTCGATGTCGAATCCGCCATCAGCAGCTGCCTTCTTGACTTCGTCAACGTTTCCTACCAGAACAGGTGTCAGGAATCCGCCCTTCTTAAGCCTGTCTGCTGCTTCCAGAATTCTAGCATCAGGACCTTCTGTAAATACGATTTTTCTTGGATTTGCTTTCAGAATTTCTACCAGATTTTCAAACATTTTATTACGTTCCTTTCTTCTAATGTTAGCGCAAAGGCAAAAGCCCCGCGTTTGTTTTTACATACGGAGGTATTATAACACAAAATGTTGAGGCTTATAACATGTGATGCGTGTAATGGTACACTGAATTTGTAACGCTCCTGCCTAATAGAATACAATATCTAT
>JAUNIQ010000006.1 GCA_030535275.1 Bacillota bacterium
TTCCTTCTCAAAATTGTATTCACGCTTGTTCTGTCTTACCAGGTGGACAATAAAGATCACAACCATGATAAGAAATACTATCATTGCGAGAAGTGTCCACAGACAGATTCCATATTGTGCGTGAAGTGACTGGTGAAGTGCAAACATTTTTCCCCTCCATATTCTAGTAACATTTTGATTATAGCACATCTTCCAAAGGCAATAAAATGCTTTTTGAAATTAAGAGGCGACTTTCGTCGCCTCTCAGATTTTATTTCTTGTTGAGTCGATCCTCAAGCTCAAATATTCTTCTCTGACGCTTCTTCATGTCGCTTGTGTACCACAGGAGCATGAGGAGTGCTGCCAGCATGAGAAGCAGATGCAGTATGCAGCAGTGTGCGTCGAGCAGGCCGCTTGCCAGTGGTGTGTTTTCATTACCCAGAACTGTCAGGTCATATCCGTTTCCTGCAACAAGTCCTGTTCTGTTGAATGTTGATCCGCCACCATCGGCTACAGGAGCCTTTTCAACCTTCAGCTTGCCGAATACTATATTGATATTGTAGTTGTCAAGACGAGGTACGCTGACATCATTGATTGTCAGACCTGTGAGACTTGCTTCTTCTTCAACGTCAGCTATGCCGAGGATTTCAAAGTCATTATCCTTTTCACCTACAGCTGTCTGTCCTTCGCCGAAGAGGACGATGAATTCTTCATTTTCTGCCATTCCGTCACCTTCAATAGTGAAGCTGTTTGCTGTCAGAGGCTTACCATCGTACTTCTTATTGTCGCTTGCTGATGTAACGGTGATGTTTCTAGGTGTTACTTCCAGAGTACCTGATACGGTTTCTACATCGTAGTTTCCGTTAATAACCTTATCACCACGCATGATGCTGTATCCGGTAATAACGTTTTCTGAAATTCCGGCATTCTTTCTTGCACCTTCAACGTTTGCTACGAGAACGTCTCCCTCGGCAAGTACACCTTCAGTGTAAGTATAACCGCCGTTAGTTAGCACCTTGCCATCATACTTCTTGCTGTCGCTTGCAGCAGTGATGATGATCTTGTTGGACTTCTTTGTTACTGTCAGAGTTCCAGGAACAAGAGTGATTTCGTAATTCTTTTCCTTGAAGCCGTCGAGAGTATCATACTTGATTGTATTTTCCTCTGTTCCAACGTCTGTAATCTCGCCTGTGGCTCTGATGTTGTCAACTTCGCCTTTTACAAATCCGTCGCCACTGATGACTACATCATTGTTTTCAGGTGAGTGCTTCTTGCCATCGTATGCCCAGCTTCCGTCCTTTGACTTCAGTGTTACGGCTCTCTTGTTAACTGTCAGTGTTCCTTCAGTTGTTGTGATGTCGTAGTTGGCTGCCTTTGTACCATCCTTCAGGGTGTACTTGAATGTGTTGGCTACAGTACCTGCATCGGTAATCTTTCCGGTTACCTCAACGTCTGCGCCTTCACCTTCTACAAAGCCTTCAACAGTTACATCATTCTTCTTTGTGAGTGCTGTGCCATCGTAAGCCTTGGCATCGCTGGAAGTCTTGATGCTGGCCTTTCTAGGTGTTACTTCAAGTTTACCGTCACTGATTTCTGCCTTGATTACATAGTTGTCTGTCAGGTCCTTATCGCCGTCCATAATCTTGACATCTGTAATCTTGTTTGCAACCTCTCCAACATCTGTCAGACCGCCTTCAGTTGTAACAACGATTTCGCCCCTAACAGGTGTTTCTCCATAAACAGTGCTTCCACCTGTAAGTTCTTCACCGTTATATGCTCTGGACTCATTGTCTCCCTTGATCTGAATTGTAATTGTCTTCTTTTTGATTGTCAGCTGTCCGTCAACGATTACGAACCTGACATTATCGAAGTTTTCGTTGTCATTTGTGAAGTCTTCTTCACTGAGTTCCATGTCGTATGTTCCGGCTCTGGTTCCCTTGACAACCGCATTTCCGCTGAATGTGAAGTCATCTGTAGTGTAAAGCGGATCGCTGATTGATACGTCATATCCATTTACTGTCTTTTCAGTAGCATCGTATGTGAACTCGCCACTGTGTTCAGTAATTGTTACTACTACCTGACCCTTCTTGCTTACAGTCAGAGTTCCGTTCTTTGTAGTGATGTTGTAGTTACCTGCATCGGTACCTTCATTCAGACTGTATTTGAAGACGTTTTCACTTGAACCCTGGTTCAGCTGGCTTCCGGTTACATCATATGTTGCACCTTCGCCTGCAACGAATCCGTCGCCGCTTACTGTTACGCCGTGGTTTTCAAGTGCAGTTCCGTCATATGTCTTGCTGTCTGTTGCTGAAGTGAGAGTTACGTTTCTCTTTGTAACTGTCAGTGATCCGTCAACAGAATCGCCGAATGTGTAGAAGTCAGTTACATCTGTATTTCCACGCATTACCCTGTATGAAGTTACTACATTGTCTGAAGTACCAACCTTGGTTCTTGATCCCTCAACAGTTGCTGTCAGGGATTCGCCCTGTGCAAGTACACCGTCAGTGTATGTGAATCCTGCATTTGTGAGTGCTGATCCGTTGTACATCATTGAATCTGAATCTGCCGATACTACGATTTCCTTAGTGTTCTTCTTAACCTTCAGAGTTCCAGGAACCACTGTGATATCATAGTTGCCTGCCTTTGTACCGCTGTTCAGAGTGTATGCGAATGTGTTGTCGCTTTCACCAACATCTGTCTGTGATCCTGTCACGTCGAATGTTGCACCCTGACCTTCAACGAATCCTGCAGGTGTTACAGTCTTGGCTGTCAGTGCAGTTCCGTCGTATTCCTTGCTGGCGTCTGCTGATGTAAGTGTTACAGTTCTCTTTGTGATTTCCAGAGTTCCGTTTACTGTTGTAACTCCTGAATATGAATCCGTTACATCGATATTACCATGCTTGATAGTATATGAAATAACTTTATTGTCTGCTGTGCCTACATCTGTCTGCGAACCTTCAACAACCGCTGTCAGGATATCTCCGTTTGCCAGAGTTCCTTCAAGCCTGAATCCGTCATTGGTCAGTGCAGATCCGTCATATATCTTGCTGCCGTTCTTGGCTGTTACTGTGATTGCATCTGATATTGGTGCAATTACCAGCTGTCCGTCAACAATATTGAATACTACGTTTGTAAAGTTTTTATTTTTATTTGTGAAGTCTTTTTCACTGAGTTCCATGTCGTATGTAGCTGCAAGCATTCCGCTTACCGTTGCATGCTTGTCATTCTGTGCGATCTTATCGAAGTCGTCTTCACTGTACAGTGAGCCTTCCGGAATGCTGATGTCATAACCGCTTACTGTCTGAGTCTGGCCGTTATATACAGCATCTGTCTTGCTGTGTTCTGTGATTGTTACTACGGTTTCATCAGTGATAGGGTTAACCTTCACGTATCCATCCTTAACAACGAATGTTACATCGAAGCCTTCATCATTGTTTGTGAAGTCTGCTGCTGTCAGTCCCATCGAAGTTGTTCCGGCATCGGTTCTTGAAGCCTTATCATTGCCTGTGAATGTGAAGTCTGCTGTTGTGTAGTCTTCACTGCCTTCGATTGATACATCGTATCCTTCAACAGTGTGTGCCTTTCTGTCGTAGGCATCTCCGTCTGCATTGTTGTGTCCTGTAATGGTTACGATTACATCGCCCTTCTTTGTTACTGTCAGCTGTCCCTTTTCAGCTGTAATGTCGTAGTTGCTCAGCTTGGTTCCTGCTGCTGCTGCATAATCGTAAGTGTTAGGTGTTGAACCTACATTTGTGATGCTTGCAAAGTTGCTGCATTCAAATGCTTCGCCATCTGCAAAACCAAGACCGCCGGTTACGCTTACTGACTCAGCTGTAAGAGCCTTCTTGTTATATGCTCTTGCTGCACTTTCTGACTTGATGGTGATAGGTCTTGGAGTAACTGTCAGTTCTCCCTTGACTGTCTTAATGCCTGTGTAGCACTTGGTTACATCTTCTTCGCCACGTGTTACCTTGTAGTCGAAAACCTTGTTGTCTACCTTGTCAACGTCAGTTACTGTGCCCTTTACTACGGCTGTAAGAACATCACCGTTAACCAGAACGTTTTCAGTGTAAGTGTATCCTGCATTTTCAAGAGCCTTGCCGTCATATACCTTGCTGTCTGTTGCTGCAGTAATCTTAAGCTCCTTAGTGATCGGGCTGATCTGTAGGTTGCCGTCTACAATCTGGAACTCAACATTGCTGAAGTTGCTGCTGTTGTTTCTGAAGTCATCAGCACTCAGTTCCATCTCATAAGTTCCGGCCAGTGTGCCGCTTACGGAAGCAGTTCCTGTGAAGTCAACGTAATCCTTCTTGTAAAGCTTGTTGCTTGCATCGAATTCGTATCCTGTTACAGTCTTGACTGTTCCATCGTATACAGCCTTGCCGCTGTTTTCAGTTATTGTAACGGTTACCTTATCTGTAACAGGTGTTACCTCGAGCAATCCGAAAGCAGTAGCAATGTTGTAGTTTCCTGCCTTTGTATTACCCTTAAGCTCGTATGTGAACTCATTATCGCTTGTTCCGACTGTTGTCTGAGTTCCTGTTATCTCAGCTTCGTAACCTTCACCTTCAATAAATCCGTTGCCTGTTTCAGTTATGGTGGCATTTGTAAGTGCCTGGCCGTCATAAACCTTGCTGCCGCCCTCTGATGTCAGGGTAACGTCTCTCTTTGTTACTGTCAGAGTACCGTTTACGTTTTCGCCGAATCTGTAGTTCTTGCTTACATCTTCGCCATTACGTGTTACCTTGACGCCTGTTACCTTGTTGCTTACGGATCCAACATCTGTAATTGTGCCCTCAACAACTGCCTCGAGAACGTCTCCGTTCTTGAGAAGGTTATTATTGTAAGTGAAGTTTCCGTTTGCAAGTGCTTCACCATTGTACATTCTTGTCTGGGTTGCTGCAGTTACAACGATTGGTGTTGAAACCGGAGTAATTTCCAGTGAACCGTCCTGTACGAGGAATGTAACATTATCAAAGTTATCGTCTGTGTTTTCAAAGTCTGAAGACTTCAGTCCCATTGCATATGTATCTGCATCGAGTCCGCTTGCTGTAGCATCTCCCTTGAACTTGAAGCATGCTTCTGAGTAGAGCGGATCAGTGATTGATACATCGTATCCTGTTACGGACTGAGTAGTGCCGTTATATGGCTTGGAATCAGTGTGTCCTGTGATGTTGACAATAACCTGATTCTTCTTTGCAACTGAGAGCTTACCCTTAACAGTGCTGATCTGATAGTTGTCTGCATCTGTTCCACTCTTCAGGCTGTAGCTGAATGAGTTGTCAACTGTTCCGGCCTTCTTGATTGATGCAAAGTCAGAGTAATCCGCACCTTCATTACCTGCGAATCCGTCGCCGCTGACTGTTACACGTTCTGCTGAATGTGTTGCTCCATCATATGTCCAGCCGTCTGTAGCTGATGTGAGAACTACGTTTCTCTTTGTTACCTTCAGTTCGCCAGGCTCTGATGCTGCAAATGTGTAGTTATCAGTTACATCGGTAGTGCCGCGCATTACCTTGTATGATGTTACATTATTTGAAGTTGTGCCTGCGTTCTTGATTGAGCCTTCAACGGTAGCTGTGAGAACATCTCCTGGAACCAGAACGTTTTCTGTGTAAGTGTATGTTCCCTTTGTCAGCTCTGTGCCGTCATATGGCTTGCTTGCTGAATCTGCCTTGATGGTAATAGGAGTGTTAATCTTATGTACTGTCAGAGTTCCTTCAGCCTTTGTTACGTTGTAGTTTCCGGCAACTGCGCCACCGGACAGTTCGTAATTGAATACGTTCTTAATGTTTCCAGGATCTGTTATTGACATGAATCCGCTGTAGCTTGCGCATTCGTTTCCAACGAATCCGTCACCGCCTACTGTTACAGTCTTGTTTTCAAGAGCTGTACCGTCATAAGTCTTGCTTACAGTTGCTGATGTGAGAGTTACATCTCTCTTGGTAACTTCCAGTTCGCCCTTGATTCCCTTAACTGACTTGTACGAGTCTGTTACATCAACGCCGTTGCGCTTGATTAAAACAGTAGGAACATTATCTGCCTTGCCGGCATTTGTAACTATTCCTGTAACAGATACATCGATTACATCTCCGTCAATAAGACTTCCTGATTTTTCAGTATAGTTCCATCCATCGTTTGTCAGAGGCTGTCCGTTATACTTTCTGCTTTCAGAAGCTGCCTTGATTTCGATTGAAACATCGGCAGGAGTAATGGTCAGCTTGCCGTCAACGATTGTGAATTTAACATTTGTAAAGTTCTTGCTTGTGTTGCTGAAGTCAGATGCTTCAAGACCCATTGGGTATTCGCCTGCGATTGTTCCGCTGGCTGTTGCCTTGGCTGAATCCTGCTTTGGCTTGCTGAAGTCAGCTCTTGTGTAGAGTGAATCCTCAGGAATTACAACGTCATATCCTGTTACGCTCTGCAGCGAACCGTTATATGCCTTAGTATCACTGTGTTCCCTGATTATTACTTCGATTTCTTCTGAAATCGGATCAATTGTAAGTCTACCGTCGTTAATAACGAACTTAACATTTTCGAAGTTCGGATTTACATTTGCGAAGTCTGATGCCTTCAGGTTCATTGTGTAATTTCCGGCATCTGTTCCCTTGACAACTGCTGTTCCGTTAAATGTGAAGTCGCTCTCCTTATAGAGTTCCTTATCTTCAGTGTTGCAGCTTGCACTCCATGTGTAACCTGAAACACTCTGTTTACTTCCGTTGTATGTTACTGTGTCGCTATTACCTGTAATGGTTACAACTACATCACCCTTCTTGGTTACGTTCAGTTCACCGTTCTGCTGAGTGATTTCGTAGTTGTCCAGACTTGTATTGGCTCCTGCTGATACAGTGAATGTATTGTCAGCCCTGCCGACAGCAGTTCTTTCTGCATAGGCTGATCCGACGAATGTTTCACCGCTTACCAGGCATCCTGCAACGATGTCGAATGCTTCCTTCTTAAGAGCTGTGCCGTCATAAGTCTTTTCGCCGTTCTGTGACTTAACCGTAACAGGTCTCTTTGTAACAGTCAGTGTTCCGTTTACAGATTCACCGAATGTATAGTTGGCTGTTACATCAGTCTTGCCACGCATTACCTTGTAGCTGTCAACCTTGTTGATTTCTGTTCCTGCATTTGTGATTGAACCGCTTACTACTGCAGTAAGAGTATCATCGCCAATGAGAACGTCATCAGTAAATGTGAAGCCGCTGTTTGTAAGTGCAGTTCCGTCATACTCCTTAGTATCGGACTTGGCCTTTACTACGATTTCCTTCTCGATTGGAGTGATTTCAAGTGCACCGTTTTCTATTACAAATTCTACATTTGTGAAGTTTGTATTAGTGTTAGTGAAGTCGGATGCCTTCATGCTCATGTTGTAGGTTCCAACATCCAGGCCTGTAGCTCTGGCAGTACCTGTGAAGCTGAAGTCTGCAGCAGTGTACATGTCACTGTCTGATACGAAGTCATATCCGGTTACTTCCTGCTCGCTTCCGTTATAGACAGCAGTTCCTCTCTTTCCTGTAACGGTTACTGTTACCTTTTCAGCAACAGGCTTAACCTTCAGATTTCCTTCTCTCTTTGTGATTGTGTAGTTGTCTGCCAGTGTTCCGTCATTGAGAGTGTAAGTAAATGTATTTGTCTCATCTCCTACATTCTTAATTGTTCCTGTTACATTGTATT
The DNA here is from genome assembly GCA_030535275.1 of Bacillota bacterium. Classification (GTDB taxonomy): domain Bacteria; phylum Bacillota; class Clostridia; order Peptostreptococcales; family Anaerovoracaceae; genus Lentihominibacter. The sequence goes on from JAUNIQ010000006.1 coordinate 7,657, forward strand.
CTGCACCTTCACCGTCAGCCCATCCGTCTCCGCTTGCTGTAACAACCTGTTCTGAATGTTCATTCTTATCGTATGTCCATTCCTTTGAAGCTGAAGTGAGTGTAACAGCTCTCTTTGATACTGTAAGTGTTCCGTCGACTGATTCGCCGAAGCTGTAGTTTCCGGTAACGTCCTTGCCGTCACGGGTTACTGCATATGAGCTTACTACGTTTGCGCTTGATCCGAAGTTAGTCTGTGAACCTTCTACTACGGCAGTAAGTCTGTCGCCATTAACGAGAACGCCTTCAGTGTAAGTAAATCCGTCATTTTCAAGTGCAGTTCCGTCATACATCTTGCTGGCTGATTCTGCTGTAATTACGATCTTTGTTGAAACAGGAGTAATCTCCAGTTCGCCGTCTGTTACAACAAATCTTACATTCTTGAAGCCCTTGTTTGTATTGACAAAGTCATCAGCTGTCAGACCCATTTCATATGTTCCGGCATCTGTCTTAGTAATCTTGTCCTTGCCGTTGAACTTGATGTATGAAGCCTTGTATGATGGCTTGCTGATTGTTACTTCATATCCTTCAACAGTCTTGGCCTTGCCGTCATACTCGTATGATCCCTTATGTCCTGTAATTGTTACTACTACTTCATTAGCGTCTTCAATTACATTGAGTGATCCAGGTGTTTCTGTAATATTGTAGTTATTTGCATTGAAGCCGTTGTGTATATCGTATTCGATGGTATTTGTTTCGGTTCCAAGTTCGGTAATGGTTCCCGTACCTCTTGCATTGTCTGCTTCACCTTCAACAAATCCGTCGCCGCCTACTGTTGCTTCATTGTTTGAGTGTGCATCACCATCGTATTCCCAGGTCTGGGATGCTGATGTGATTGTTACATTTCTCTTTGATACTGAAAGTGTTCCATCCTCTGTAGTGATGTTGCTGTAGTTCTTTGTAACATCAGTTGTTCCGTGCATGATCTTGTAGCCTGCAATGGTGTTGGCTGATGAACCTGCAGCTGTCTGGGAACCGGATACTGTTGCCTGAACAGTATCTCCCTTTGCCAGAACGTTTTCAGTGTATGTGATTGTATCGCATGTAAGTGCTGTTCCATCATATTTCTTGCCTGCACTTCCTGCTGTAATAACCAGCTTGGTGTTTACAGGTGTGATGGTCAGAGTACCTTCTGCCTTTGTAATGTCGTAGTTTCCTGCAAGAGTTCCATCCTTCAGGCTGTAAGTGAAGGCATTAGCTACATTGCCGACATTTGTAATGGTTCCGGTTACTTTCTTTGTGAATCCTTCGCCTTCTACAAATCCGTCGCCACTGACTGTAATCTTGTTGTTCTTCAGTTCAGTTCCGTCGTATGTCTTGCTATCAGTTGCAGAAGTAAGAGTAACGTTTCTCTTTGTTACTGTCAGTTCGCCCTTTTCAGGTGTCTTGAACTTGTAGTTTGAAGTAACGTCCTTTTCTCCGCGCTTAACTACGTATGATGTTACCGTATTAGCTGACTTGCCAACGTTAGTCTGTGAACCGCTGACTTCTGCTGTCAGAACATCTCCGTTTACCAGAGCGCTTTCATTGTATTCGTAGCCTGCTGTAAGTGCAGATCCGTCATACATCTTGCTTCCGCTCTTGGCCTTGATTGCGATTTCTGTGCTGATAGGATTAATTGTCAGCTGTCCGTCTCTGACAACCTGGAATGTAATGCTCTTGAACTTGTTAGTGCTGCTTGAGAACATTTCAGGCTTCAGGTTCATGTTATATGAACCTGCATCTACACCGCTTGCAATTGCGTTTCCGTTAAATGTGAAGTCGCCTTCCTTAACTAGATTGCTTGTTGCTGTCCATGTGTATCCTGTTACACTCTGTTCACTGCCGTTGTATGTAACAGTGTCCACATTTCCTGTAATGTGTACTATTACGTTTTCTGCCGGCTTGATTTCCAGAGTTCCGGCTGTCTTTGTAATATTGTAGTTGGCTGCATTCGTATTACCCTTAAGAGTGTAATCGAAGCTGTTAGCCACTGTTCCAACTTCTGTTATTGATGGGAAGTTGCTATATGTTGCACCTTCTTCTCCAACAAATCCGTCGCCTTCTGCAGTTACAGCATTGTTGTTGTGTGCACTTCCGTCATATGTCCAGTGGTCATCTGCTGAAGTGAGGCTTACATTTCTCTTGGTAATTGCAAGAGCTCCGTCAACCGGATCTGCGAACTTGTAGTTTGCAGTAACATCAGTTCCGTTGCGCATTACCTTGTATGACTTGATTGTGTTAACCGCATCACCGTAGTTTGTGATTGTACCCTCAGTCTTAACCTTGAGTTCATCACCCTTTGCCAGTGCATCCTGGTTTTCACATGTCCAGTCGCTGCAGGTGAGTGCTGTTCCATCGTACATCTTGGAAGCGCTTCCTGCCTTAACCTGCAGAACCGCTTCAACCTGTGTAATGGTCAGCTGGCCGTCGATAATCTGGAATTCTACATCCTTGAAGTTCTTGTTCTTGTTTCCGAAGTCTTCCGGAGTGAGTTCCATGTCGTATGTTCCCACATCGGTTCCCTTGGCAACAGCTGTTCCATTGAATGTAATGTCTGATTCCTTATACTTAGGGTCACTGATTGATACTACTTCGTATCCTTCAATCTTCTGTTCGCTGCCGTTATATACCTTGCTTCCGCTGTTTTCCTTAATCTGTACTATAACTCCGCCAAGCTCTGAAACTGCCAGAGTTCCTTCTTCCTTGGTAATGTTATAGTTTCCTTCATTTGTTCCTTCGTTGAGGCTGTATTCAAATGCGTTTGCGCTTGAACCTACCTCAGTCTGGCTTCCTGTAAATTCTGCAGTGTAGCCTTCACCCTCAATGAATCCGTCGCCTGTTACAGTTACGGTGTCATTTGTCAGTGCTTCTCCGTCGTATGTCTTGCTGTCTGATGCTGAAGTGAGAGTTACGTTTCTCTTTGTAACCTCCAGAGTACCGTTAACGCTGTCAGTGAAGCTGTAGCAGCCTGTAACATCGGTCTTTCCTCTCATTACCTTGTAAGACTCTACAACGTTGTCTGACTTGCCGACATTAGTCTGCGTACCGTTAACAACTGCCGTCAGTGTATCGCCTTCAAGGAGAACTCCTTCAGTGTAGCTGAACTTATCGTTCTTCAGTGCCTTGCCGTCATATGTCTTGCTTTCTGACTGAGCAGTTACTGTAATAGGTGTTCCTATTGGATTAACCGTAAGATCACCTTCGACCTTTGTAATGTTGTAGTTTCCTGCCTTTGTATTGTCATTCAGCACATATGTGAATGTGTTCCTGCTTGTTCCGGCAATTTTCTGGCTGCCGGTAACTGTGAAGTCTGCACCTTCATCCTTGGCAAAGAGGCCCTGGCCCTTTACAAATCCGTCGCCTGTTACAGTTATGGTTTCATCAGTCAGTGCTGAGCCGTCATAATCCTTGCTTGCTGATGCTGATGTAAGCCTTACGTTTCTCTTGCTTACCTCCAGGCTTCCGTTTACTGATTCTCCGAATGTGTAGCACTTGGTTACATCCTGGTTTCCTCTCATTACCTTATAAGATGTAACAACATTGCTTGCAGTGCCAACATCTGTAATCTCGCCGCTTACTTCTGCTGTCAGAACATCGCCGCTCTTGAGAACGCCCTGGGTGTATGTGAATCCACCGTTTGTCAGAGGCTGTCCATCATAAGTCTTTTCCTGTGAAGCTGCAGTTATAACAATCGGTTCTGTAACCCTTGTTACCTTCAGGGTTCCGTATTCAAGACTGATAGTGTAGTTGTCAGGATCTACTCCCTTGGCCAGAGTGCATGTGAATGTGTTTTGGCTATTACCAACTTCAGTCTGGCTTCCTGTGTAATTGAATGTTGCAGTGTCTCCAGGTGCAAAAGCAGGAGTTTCTGTCAGCTCATTCTTTGTGAGTGCTGTTCCATCGTATTCCTTCTCTGCATCCTTTGACTTGATTGTAATTGCCTTTGGCAGAACTGTAAGTTTACCGCTTACTGAATCACTGAATGTGTAGAATTCAGTTACATCCTTGTCTCCACGCATTACCTTGTAGGAAACAACCTTGTTCTCCTGATCTCCTGCATCCTTGATTGAACCGCTTACTACTGCTGTCAGCTTGTCTCCGGCTGCCAGAACATTTTCAGTGTAAGTGTATCCCTTGTCCTGCAGTGCAGTTCCGTCATAGGTCTTGCTGTTGCTGTTGGCTGTAACTGTAATAGGTGTTTCAACCTTCTTGATAGTCATCTTGCCATCAACAATATTGAATGTTACGCTTTCAAAATCATCGTTATTGTTGGTGAAGTCTGAAGCCTTAAGCTGCATGTTGTACTCGCCAACATCTGTTCCCTTAACCTCAGCTTTTCCATTGAATGTGAAGTCCGCTTCAGTATAGAGATCATTGGAAATCGATACATCATAACCTGTAACAGTCTTTTCTGTTCCATCGTATGTGTATTCTCCACTGTGTTCTGTAATTGTTACTACTACGTCATTCTTCTTTGATACTGTCAGAGTACCTTCGGTCTTTGTAATGTCGTAGTTTTCTGCCTTTGCACCATCCTTAAGAGTGTAAGTGAATGCGTTGGCTGTTGAGCCGGCCTTTGTGATTGTTCCGGTTACGTCAAAGTCTGCGCCTTCACCGTTTGCAAAGCCGTCACCGCCTACTGTCACGTCATGGTTGGTCAGAGGCTTTCCATCATAGGTCTTGCTGTCTGTTGCAGATGTGAATTCAACACTTCTCTTGTTAACAGTGAGTGTTCCTGCAACAGGAGTTGCGAAGTTGTAGCAGTCTGTTACATCTTCCTCACCACGCATTACCTTGTATGATGTTACTGTATTTGGCTTGGTTCCCGCATTCTTGATTGAACCTGATACGGTAACCTTAAGCACGTCACCCTCTGCCAGAATGCCCTGTGTATATGTGTAACCAGGATCTGTCAGTGCTGTGCCGTCATATGTCTTGCTGTTTGAATTAGCCTTGATGACAATCGGTGTCTCCTTTGACAGGATTGTCAGTGTACCGTTCTTCTTGGTAATGTTATAGTTTCCGGCCTTGGTGTTTTCATTAAGTGCATACTTGTAAGTGTTTGCAATGCTGCCAATCTTCATTGTTGATGCGAAATCGCTGTATGTAGCGCCTTCGCCTTCAATGAAGCCGTCGCCCGAAACTGTTACTGTTTCCTTGCTCAGATATTTTCCGTCATAAACCTTTGAACTTGAATCTGAAGTAAGAGTAACATCTCTCTTTAATACTTCCAGAGTACCGTCCTTAGGTGTTCTGAATGTATAGTTGTGGGTTACATCTTCATCTCCACGCTTAACCTGCCAGCTTACTACCTTGTTTGCTGAAGTGCCGGCATCTGTCTGGCTACCCTCTACTACTGCAGTGAGGACATCTCCGTCACGCAGAATGTTAGGAGTATAAGTGTATTTGCTGTCTGTCAGAGGCTTGCCGTCATACTTCTTGCTGCTGTTTGAAGCTGCTGTGATTATGATTTTGTCTGTAATCGGCTTGATTACCAGCTGAGCATCCTGAACAACGAATGTTACGCTGTCATAGTTGTTGTTACTGTTGTGGAAATTTTCCGGCTTCAGCTGCATCTCATAAGTACCCGCATCCTTGCCGCTTACTGAAGCATTTCCGTCGAATGTGAAGTCCTTTGAAGTGTAGCTTGGGTTGGAAATTGATACGATGTCATAGCCTGTTACGGTCTTTGTGCTTCCATCGTATGTGTATTCTCCGCCGCGTTCCTTAATTGTTACTACAACATCCTTCTGGCCTGTTACGGTCAGCTTTCCTTCCTTCTTGGTAATGTTGTAGTTTCCTTCCTTGGCACCGTCCTTGAGAGTGTATGTGAATGTATTTGCACTTTCACCCTTGGCTGTCTGAGTTCCTGTAACGTTATAGTCTGCGCCTTCAGTTCCTGCGAATCCGTCACCGCTTACTGTAACGTTCTTGTTTGTCAGAGCCTTGCCATCGTATGCCTTACTGTCTGTTGCTGATTCCAGAGTTACATTTCTTTTGTTGATTGTAACCTTGGCAGTTGTTTTCAGGTTTCTGTAACCGTTAATTGTTACCTTTATATATGTGGTATATGTACCTGCGTCTGTCCATGTTGGTGCTGTATCCTGCCAGTCGCCTTCGTTTCCGGTCTTGCTGTACTGGATCTTTCCAACCTTGCAGTATGAAGGTACGTCAACCTGTGGTGTTCCGATTCCCAGAGGCTGTCCGTCGTATGTCTTTTCAACATCGTCTGCAACTACCTTGCCCCAGATAGCCTTGAATACCAGGTCACCATATGTTCCTTCTGAAATTACCGGATTAGCATTGTTGTGTTCGCCTACAACCCTTGCAGGAGTTCCGTCTGCGTTAGTTGCAGTGAAATCCCAGCCCAGGAAGATGCTTCCGTCTCTTTCTACTCCGTCAATTGTGATGTTGTTGCCTACCAGCTGGTCGCACGTGTAAGTTGAAGGATGTTCACATCCGTCTTCACCCTTCCAGTTTGCATTACCGGTATCTTCATATGTAATGCTGTATTGCTTAGGTTCAAGCTGGAATACAACATCTGTTACCTTGTCAAATCCCAGATGAACTGTCTTATACTGTTCGCCTGCAATCTGATATCCGTCAGGAATATCTGTTGCGACAACTCTTGTCTCGTTCTGATGAACTGTTACAACCTCTCCTGTCTGGATAGTCTTGTTGTTGTACTTGTAAATGATTCTGTAATCGAAGTCACTCTTATCTGAATACTTGAATGTTATTACATTATTATTGGCATCCTGATCTAGAGTGATTGTCTTAACAGCAGCATCCGGATAGTATCCTGCATAGTCTCCTGAAGCAGCTACTGCATTTGCCTTAACCTTGCTTCCTACTCTTCCCTGATCAATGTGTGATTCTGCCACTGTCTTGCCGTCAGTTGTTTCAAACTTGACAGTGTACTGAACCTTTGACTTGGCCGTCCAGTGAGCATAAACTGTTACATTGTCTGTAATAGGAGCGTTGATATCAAATTCTTCTCCGCCGTTTGCTGCAGTGTACCAGCCGTCAAAGTTGTAGCCTGCTCTCGTTGGAGTGTCCAGCGTAACCTTGTCGCCCTTGCCTACAGTCTTCTTCACATCAGGTTCCCCGTTCTGCAGAACTGCTGTTACAGTCTTATCAGGCTTAACCCACTTAGCGTAGAGTATGATGTTGTTTGCAGGCATTGTCTTGAAGTTATACGATGTACCTGCGCAATCAGGGTCCTCATACCAGCCGCCAAATGTATAGTCTTCCTTTCCTGCAGGCTTTGCAGGTGCTGTGTTTGCTCCTGTTATATCCTGTCCGTACTTGTATGTTTCGTCAGATGAATTACCATCGTTCATCTTTGTAATCTTATAGCTCTTCAGAGTATAGTAGAAGTTTGTGACTGTTTTTGTGCTCCATTCACTTCCTGCACTTGCACTCTGATTTGATTCTGAACCTGTTGCACTGCTGGCAGTTGTAATCTTATATCTGTCATATCCATCCAGCACAAGGAAGTCTTCATTATATGTAGTATAGTTAAAGTCGTGTTCAACAGTCTTATACAGATTGAACTTCTTTCCATCATAAGACTTTGTTCCATTACCCTGTGCTTCAACATAGTAGTAGAATGTTCTCTTTGTATTCTTAGATGTTGTATGTGTCCAGGTAATGTTTTCCTTCGGCATTATTTCCAGCCCGGTAATACGTTCTGTGTATGTCTTTGATCCTGAAGGCGTCCATGATGTTACTGTGTTCGACTTAGGATAATTTGTTCCATTACTTCCCTTAAACGCCCACTTATCTGAGATGTTTGAACCCCATTTTGCTGTAAATGAATGAACAGTTGTTGATCCATCCTTAAATGTAAATGTATAAGTGTTACGGCTGTAGTACATCTTGACTACTGTTGAACCGTTAGCCTTTACAGTAACGTTCTGGTCAGATGCAGCAGCATTGTATGTAAAGCCGTCAATTGTCTTCTGAGTTCCGCTTACCTTGCTTCCTGTCTTTGCAGTGCCTGTTCCTGTGCTGTCAAAAGTGTATCCATCATTATCTGCATTTTCTGTGTAGTACACAATCGTGTACTTGGAATCTCCCGGTACCCACTTGGCGTACACTTCAATGTCACTCTTGACATTTTCCATGCTGTCAGGTGCTGCCTTTGTGCATCCTTCATCAAGATACCAGCCTGCAAATTTGTAGCCTTCCTTAACAGGTGTAGGTGACGATGTTCTGCCTACAACCTCTGTTACAGTCTTGTAACAGCTGTCTGTATGTGTATGCAGAGGCTTGGTACAGGTCAGTTCCTTTGTAGTCTTATTTGTATAGCAGCCGTTCTTGTGAGAGTGTTCATCCTTTCCGCATGTAAGCACCCATTTCCATGAACCTCCCGACTTTTGGGAAGTGTAACAGCCATAAGTCTCATTATGATGGTTGCTCGCAAGTCTAATACCATAGCTACTATGGCTATGTGCTTCTTCGCCGCATGTAAGTACTTTTTCGGTCTTTGTGGTGTAGCATGAATCAGTGTGACTCTTATGCTCTTCCTTCCCGCAAATGCGTTCTGTCTTTTCTCTTGTCTGTTCTTCCACACTGACAATATCTACATCACCGCCATGCTTGATATCCTTGCCCTTGATGTAGGATCCGCCCATGGTGTTGTAAGTGAGGAAGTACTCATTGCAGTCATAGTAAACCTTTACAACTGTGCTTCCGTCAGCCTTGATGTATTCCTGGTTGATTTCCTGTGGAGTGTAACCTTCTACTGAATTTGCTGTTGCAGCAGTTTCAGTTTCAATTTCGCCTGACAGGCTTGTATCCATCTTGGCGTTCTTTTCGTATCTCTGGTCTGCAGGTGTGTCTGCTGTTGCATCTGCCTTTTCAAACCAGTGCTCTACCTTGTAGTTTGCATTACCGGATGTGTATTTAACGACGCAGCTTACTGTCTGCTGCACCACTTCGTCGCTGTCTTCGTCCTTTTCAAGTGGTGCTACTGTTGCTGTAATCTTTGTTTTATCATCAGACAATTTGAAGGTTGCACCTTCGCCTTCTACGGATTCAGGTGTCTTTCCTTCAATGGTTGGAAGTGTATAGCTTACTGTGTAGTTACCCTGTTCATCTGTTTCCTCAATGAACTTGGTATCTCTGTCGTGAATGTCAACATTTGCGTTGTTAACGAAACGAACGTTGAGCTGGAGGGCATCTCTTACTTCAATTTCCTCATCCTGACCGATTACGATGTAGACTGAGAATTCGTCAGCCTTGAATGTAGCCCCGTTTGAAGTAGCATTATCTGTTACCTTTTCAACGGAACCGTTATCCTCAACGTGATATACGCTAAAATCATCACCGTCTACTCTGACATTGCCGAGTTTAACGCTGATGTTCTTTTCAGGCTGTATTTCCTTGCCGTCCTTGTAGAATGTAATATCAACACCGTTTGCATCGGAAACATCTGCAACTGCGCCATCTACCAGATCCATGGCCCTTTCATGGCTTACTGCAGAAACCTTCATGGTTGTTCCCTCCGGGAACGCGCCTTCAGGTGCTGAAACATTTACGGTAATGCCGTTTGATGCAGTCTGACTGAATGACTGTGCAGGCATTGCCTCTTCTTCCTCTTCAATCGCTTCCTCCTCTGTCAGGGCTACCTCTTCAGCTCCTTCTGCTGAAGAATCACCGTTATCGGATTCCACGACAACTTCCTGCTTCTCTGTTGCAGGTTCGCTCTTGTCAGGTGCAGGAGCCGGTGCCGGTTCTGCCTTCTGTTCTGTTGCTGTGCTCTCTCCCGGGTTTTCCTCGGCCTTCAGAGTATTACCTGCAGTAAAGGTAATAGTCGTGGCTACGAGGGCAACCGTCATGATCAGAGCAATGACTTTCTTGAATGTGCCTTTCATACGTTTTCCTTCCTTTGTCTGAATAAAACCGATTACGAGCAACATTCGCCTTGTCGAACATTGCTGTTAATCTTATGCATTATGTGGCGGCACAGGCATAGGTGCCGTCACATTAACACGCTTTATATATATAAAGTGTATTTATTATACATAAAGTGGTCCAATTTTTAGGGGCTTTTCGGCATTTTTTCCAAAAAATGAATACCGCACCCTTTCCGTACTATTTTTTTAACGATTTATTGGGTAAAAGCTTTTCATACGGCTTGTATAATTAACCAATATATGGTAGTATATCCCTATCTATGTGGATTTAAACGGAATTCATTCACACGGAAATAAGAAAGAGGACCGAATATGAAAAAGTTTGATACCTTGAAAACAATTCAGCTGATATTGTTCGTGCTGCTTACGGCAACATGCGTGGCAATAGTGTTCCTGAACAAGGAGCTTTTCCACATGATTGCAGCTGATCCTAACGTAAGACTTATGTGCATAATGCTCTGGCTCTCGCTTGGTCTCATGTTCCTGTTTACATTCCTTGACTTCAGTCTTTTCGCTTCATTCAAGCATGACTACAGGGAACTTGACTACGCTGTTCATTCAGACCCGGTTGCAGGAATCGCCAACAGATATTCATCAGACGTTCTTATTGAGAAATACCTCGATAAGCCTCTGCCGGCTAACATGGGTGCCATCATGATTGAGCTTTCCAACATCAAGGAAATCAACGACCTGTACGGTCATGTACAGGGAAACAAGCTTATAAGAGATTTCTCAAATATCCTTAAGCTGACATCTGTTGATCTCTGTTTCGTAGCCAGAAATGGCGGAAACAAGTTCCTGGCCCTCTTCGAAGAGGCAACTGAAGAAAAAATCGAAGTATTTCTGACAAGAATTGACCAGAAGGTACAGGCAAACAATTCAAGTGCCGGAAGCTACCCTATTCAGTACAAGTACGGTATCGCATTCCACGAAGGCGCAGCAGCAAAGACAGTAACAGAACTTATTGCTCTTTCAAACAGACGCATCTACGAATAATGCAAAGGCAAGAAAGTGTAATTTATGGCAACTCTCGATTATAACTACATAGCCTCACTGGTAAATAGAGTTCAGGAGGGCGACAGCAATGCTTTCGCAGAGCTTTATGCGGCCACCTATCAGAAGGAATACCGCTTTGCCCGCAAGTACCTGAAGGAGGACTTCCTCGCACAGGATGCCCTTCAGGAAACCTATATCCTGGCACTTAAACACATCGGATCCATTAAAGACCCGAAACTTTTTGTGTCCTGGCTAAACCAGATTAATTTCAGAGTCTGCTTCAAAATGCACCAGAAACAGCAGAAGTTCAATGCTGAACTCACAGAATACGAAAACAACTCCCAGGTATACCGTGACAATGTTGAAAAGAATCCTGAGCAGCAGGTTGTCAAAGTAGACCAGGAAGAATACATTATCCGACAGGTAATGAGCCTGCCGTTCTCCGAATCCCAGGCAATACTTCTCAGGTATTACAACAACATGAGAATCGATGAAATTGCCAAGCTGCTTGACTGCAGCAGGAGTTCGGTAAAACGTTATATCAAGAATGGCCAGGACAGGCTGCGAAGCCTGATTAAACAGTAAGGAGGTGAAGCTGAGCATGTTCGACTTATTCAACAAAAACAAGCAGGATGAACTGAATGCCGACGTGGCAGGTCAGATGCTGCAGAACATTTTCGACGTTTGCGAAGTGGAGCCTAACACTGTTCCTCTGGATGATCTTCAGTCATACAGCAACTACAGAAAAGACCGTTTCTTCCTCCAGAAGGTAATCCTGGTAATAATAATGCTTCTGTTCCTGGCAATTCCGCTCATGTTCCTTGGACCTAAGATTGCGGTTCTGGAACAGGTAACGGAGGCACCTCATCCTACCTTCCATCTGGACGTTGATTCCGTTCTTCCGGTAACCAGTGTCAAGGCAAATGTTGATGGACAGGATGTTCCCGTTTACGAGAAACACAAGAAGGTATATTCCATCGAGCCTGATGTCAGCGGAACAATGACGGTTACGGTAACCTGCGTAAACAACCAGTACGAAACAGCACAGGTTCAGGTTTCAACAATTGACCGTGATGTGCCACAGGTTGTTTCCGATGAATCAAAGGATGGAATGATATACATTTATCTGAAGGATGACGGGTCAGGAGTTGACTGGGCGAAGATTTACGCACAGAGCGCTGACGGAAGCACCTTCAAACCTTCAAAGTATGATGCCGAAGAGGGCTGGATTGCATTCCCTTATCCGAAGGAATCAATTAACATCTTCGTTCCGGACAAATCCGAAAATGTCCTGCAACTGGCTCTGACAATAAAATAGCTACGAAAGGAGACTGCCCTGATGTTCAGAAACACAAGAACAAAATTTGTTTTTCTGCTCACGCTGTGTGCAGTCTTTTCTGTTGCAATGACTCTTACAGGCTGCGGCGGCGGCTCAGGCGGCGGTGGTGGCGGAAGTCGCGGAAGCACCACCGATTTTCCTGTACCTGAAGCCTCCGGAGAAGTAAGCTACAGCAGCGGCGGGGTAACCCTTGATGCCTCCCATACCTCTGACGGATACATCATGGTTAAATACAGTGGCTCCGCTGCAAAGGCAAAGGTTCAGATTACAGGCTCTGATGGCGAGGTGTACACATATACCCTCAAAACAGACAACTTTGAAACCTTCCCTCTCACAACAGGTGACGGAAGCTACAAGATTGACGTTCTGGAAAACGTCAGCGGCGATATGTACACCCTGTCCCTGGCACAGACGATCAGCGTGTCACTGGACAATGAATTCAGTCCCTTCCTCTGTCCAAACCAGTACGTATGGTTTGAATCAGGCATGGAATCAATGGACCTGGCCGTTGATCTCTCAGAAAAATCTTCAGATGATCTGAACTTCGTTGAGAACGTGTATGAATACGTAATCAAACACATTTCATACGACTATGACAAGGCCGCAAATGTTCCTCTGGATTACGTTCCTGATATTGATGAAACACTTGATACGGGCAAGGGCATCTGCTTTGACTATGCCTCACTCATGTCGGCAATTCTGCGCTCGCAGAATGTGCCGTGCAAACTTGTTGTCGGTTATTCCGGCTCAGCCTATCATGCGTGGATAAGCGTCTACACAGAAGAGACCGGCTGGGTCGATGACATAATAGAATTTGACGGAAAGAACTGGTCCCTCATGGACCCTACTCTTGCTTCCTCTAATGATGAATCCGCCGTTAAGGAATACGTCGGAAACGGAAGCAATTACATTGTTAAATACAACTACTGATGGAGGTCAAAAATGGCTAACACAAACAAGGCTTTTTCGAACGCTGAAGTATCTGCTTTCTGCGACCAGATTGCAGTCATTCTTCAGTCGGGCATTTCCACAATGGAAGGCATCACAATCATGCTCGAGGACACTGAGGACGCCGGTGAACGTGCTGTACTGGAAAAGATTCTGGACGGCATCAGAGAAACGGGCAGCTTCACCAGAGCCCTTGAAGAAACGGACATGTTTCCAAAGTACATGATCAGCATGGTTGAAATCGGTGAGGAAACAGGAAAGCTTGACGATGTCATGGCTTCTCTGGCCACTCATTATGAACGAGAGGACGAGCTGAACAAGAGCATCAGAAACACCATAACCTACCCTCTGATCATGGCGGGAATGATGGTTGTTGTAATCATTGTTCTGCTGGTAAAAGTAATGCCTATTTTCAATCAGGTATTCATACAGCTGGGAACTGAAATGACCGGCTTCTCAAAGGCTCTCATGAGCATAGGTTCTGCCATCAGCAATTATTCGCTGGCTCTCATAATCCTGCTGATTCTGATAATCGTATGCGCACTGCTTGCGGTCAAGACTGATGCCGGACGAAAAACAGCGCGAAACATAGGCTACAAATTCAAGGGAATCAGACGCCTCTACGAAAATACAGCAGCCTGCAGATTCGCGGGAGCAATGGCCCTTACCCTTTCCAGCGGACTGCATCCTGAACGCAGCATGGAGCTTGTTGAAGCCCTCAACGATGACCCTCGTTTCGAACAGAAGCTTGACGCCTGCAAAGACAGAATAGCCGAAGGCATGGATATGGCTCAGGCCCTTCACGAAACGGGCATCTTCTCAGGTGTATATTCACGTATGGCATCGGTCGGACAGAAGACCGGGTCCATGGACAAGACAATGAACAGAATCGCTGATCTTTATCAGGATGAAATTGATAACAGAATGAACAATATTCTGGCAGTACTGGAGCCTACTCTTGTAGTGGCATTATCCATTATTGTCGGCATCATTCTTCTCTCGGTAATGTTCCCTCTCATGGGCATCATGTCCACACTCTAAGGAGACAGAATCATGGCAAGATTTCAGTACAAACAGAAATCACACAGCGGAATAAAAACCATACTTGCAATATGCGTTTTCGTAGCCATTATTGTAGTCTTTTTCTGTGGAATAAATTCGCTCTCAAGCACGACTGACAGCAAAGAAAAAGAGAGCCTTGAAAACGCCCTTTCCAGAAGCATAACATACTGCTATGCAACAGAAGGATATTACCCTGAAAATCTCGACTACATCAAGGCTAATTACGGCCTTGTTTACGATGAAAACAAGTACTTTGTCGACTACCGTGTTTCCGGTTCAAACATATACCCGGATGTCACGATAATCGAACTGGGAAAGGAGGAATGATTTCATGAAATTCATGCAGAAAAAAACACACATGATTGACTTCATTTTTCCTGTAGTTCTCCTCTTTGTTTTCGCGGTCTCCGCCCTGGTTGTAACCCTCTTTGCAACAAACGTATATCAGGGCGCTGTAGACAACTCAACAAGGAACGATACCGCCCGCACTTCCCTCTCCTATATCACCGAAAAAATACATGCCGGTGACAAAGACGGAAATGTTGAACTGGGTACATTTGACGGCTGCGATGCTGTTGTGATTTCCACCGAAATAAACGGTGAGGAATACGCAACCTACATATACGTTTACGACGGGCAGTTAAAGGAGCTTTCTGCAAAAGCAGACGCAGGCTTCACCGCTGAAAACGGAACGAAAATTCTTGAGGTAAACGCCTTCAGAATGGAAGAAAAAAGCGACGGTGTTCTGAGCTTCAGCTGCACCGATGACAAGGGGAAAACCGCAACTTCAGTTGTTGGTATAAGGAGTAATAAATAATGAAAAAAAGAAACCGCGCACGTTCATCAAGCCTGTTCCTTCTGGAACTGATAATCGCGATCCTTTTCTTCTCGATTGCGAGTGCTGTTTGCGTGCAGTTTTTTGTAAAATCCCACAGCATGAGCCAGGAATCACAGGACATGAATTTCGCTGTCAGTGAATGCAGCTCCATAGCGGAAATAGTCCAGACTTCGGACAGCCAGAAAGACGCTGTGACAGAGGTAAGAAATCTCTATCCGGACGCTAAGATTACCGAGTCTGAAGGGCTTGTTACCTGCAGCATTTATTTCGACAGAAACTTCAATCCGTGCGACTCATTTGATGAGGATTTTTCATACTATATCGAGGCAGATTTTGAGAGTGACGGCAGCATGATAACATGCGATCTGATTTCCACTCCGGCGAACAATGAAAACGCCATTTATGAATTGGAGGTGAAGCACAATGCGCAAGGCCAGTAACCAGACACCATTCACGACAATCGGCGTATCATCCCTGCTTGTTGTGTTCCTCATTTTATGTCTCGTAACCTTCGCCTGCCTGTCTCTTTCGACGGCAAAAAGCGACTACGAATTCAGCAAGAATAATGCACAGCATAAGGCTGAATATTACAAGGCTTCAAACGAGGCTGAGGAGTACCTCAATGACCTGTCAGAAGGTCGAACAAATGACACTGAATGGACCATAAAAATCAACGATAAACAGGCCCTTGAAGTAAAGGTTGAAACGACGGGAGCCAACTCAAAGGGAGGCCAGTCATACAGAGTGACCTGCTGGCAGGTTGTTTCAACAGTCGAACGGGATTATAATCAGAACATGAACCTGATACAGTAAAGGAGAAATGATATGAACATTCAAGAGATTCTTCAGAAAGCAGTAAGCGAAGGCGGTTCCGATATTTTCATTATCGCAGGACTTCCTGTTTCACTGAGAAAAAACGGCGTCATCTCAAGACTAGATGATAACCGTCTGCTTCCTCCTGATACAGAGGAGCTTCTCTCCCAGATATATGTACTTGCTAATCACCGCAATCTGGCTGCAGTAGAAGACGGCGGCGACGACGACTTCTCGTTTGCTATCCCCGGCCTTTCCAGGTTCAGAGTAAGCGCATTCAAACAGCGTGGTGCTCTTTCTGCGGTAATAAGAATCATCACATTTGAACTTCCGGATTATTCCGAGCTTGAAATACCTCAGCAGATAATCGACCTGGGTAAAACATCGAGCGGAATGGTTCTTGTTACAGGTCCTGCAGGCAGCGGCAAATCAACTACCATCGCCTGCATTATAGACTCAATAAACAAAACCGAAGACAAGCACATTATCACCCTTGAAGATCCTCTCGAATTCCTTCACAGGCATAACAAGAGCATCGTCAGCCAAAGAGAAATAAACGTGGATACAGAAAACTACGTTACAGCTCTGCGTGCAGCTCTGCGCCAGAGCCCTGATGTAATCCTTCTGGGTGAAATGCGTGACTACGATACAATCAGCATCGCCATGACAGCAGCGGAGACCGGCCATCTGCTCTTCTCCACTCTTCACACAATCGGCGCTGCCAACACAATAGACAGAATCATAGATGTATTCTCTGCCAACCAGCAGAGACAGGTTGCTGTACAGCTTTCAATGGTACTGAAAGCCGTTGTGTCACAGCAGCTGGTTCCTACAGTTGACGGCGGTGTTGCACCTGCATTTGAAATAATGACTGTAACACCTGCCATCAGAAATATGATTCGTGACAACAAGGTTCCTCAAATCGAAGGACTGCTTTATTCATCATCAAAGGATGACATGATTTCAATGGATTCGAGCCTTCTCAACTTATACAAAGAGGGCAGAATCACTAAGGAAACTGCCCTTCTGTTTGCTGCCAATCCTGAAATGCTTGAGCGAAAGCTTTAATGCTGCTTTTGCATTATTACAGCAATGTGGACTTTCTGTCTGCCATGCTGATGTAATCCTGTTTTGACTGAACGGCGTTATAGGCAGGTCTCATGAGCTTGCCGCCGTTAACCAGTTCTTCAAGGCGGTGTGCGCTCCAGCCTGCAAGGCGGGCTGTTGCGAACAGCGGTGTGGCAACATCATTCGGAATATCCAGAGCATCATAAACGAAGCCTGAATAGAGGTCCACATTGGCCGGCAGATTGACTTCTTTACCATGCACCTCGGCGAAAAGCCTAGGTGTATTTTTTTCTATGTAATCGCAAAGGAGAAAATCATCAATCTTGCCTTTGCTTTCAGCGAGCTTCTTTGCCATATCCTTGAGGATTTTCGCACGCGGGTCGGACTTGGTGTAGATTGCGTGTCCCATGCCGTAAACCAGACCGGTCCTGTCGTTCGCCTCACCCTTGAGAATCTTAACCAGATAATCGTCCAGGGCGCTTGGCTTGGTAATATCCTTGACATTGGCTCTGATATCCTGAAGCATTCTGATTACCGCTATGTTTGCTCCGCCGTGCTTAGGTCCCTTGAGAGATCCGACTGCTGCGGCAATTGCCGAATATGTATCCGTTCCCGTTGATGAAATCAGATGGGTGGTAAAGGATGAATTGTTTCCTCCGCCGTGCTCTGCGTGAAGCATCATGCATATATCGAGAAGCTTGGCCTCAAGATCCGTATACTCGCCTGTCGGCCTCAGCATTCTCAGAATGTTTTCCGATGTGCTAAGCTCCTTAATAGGCGGATGCAGATGGAGGCTGTCATTGTCATAATAGCTCCTCTTGGCCTGATATGCGTAACAGATGATTGCAGGGAAATACCCCATCAGCTGCATGGACTGACGGAGTACATTTGTCGCTGAAATGTCATCCGGATTATCGTCAAAGCTGTAAAGCGCCAGTACGCTTCTTCCCAGCTTGTTCATGATATTGTTTGACGGTGCCGTCAGTATCATGTCGCGGGCAAAACCGTTCGGCAGCTCCCTGTAATTGCTGAGCACCTCATTGAACAGATCCAGCTCCTTCTTAGTAGGAAGTGAACCCATGATAAGAAGAAAGGCCGTCTCCTCAAATCCGAATCTGTCCTCCAGGATAACATTGTTAACGAGATCCTCAATGTCATAACCTCTGTAGTAGAGTTTACCTTCTCTTGGAATCTTGTTGCCCTTTTCATCCTTGTCGTAACCGCAGACCTCGCCAATGTGAGTAAGTCCTACTACAACACCGGTTCCGTTGGAATTACGTAATCCCCTCTTAACCTTGTTCTCTATGTATAAATCTTCTGCGATTTTGTTTCTGTCGGAAAGTATTTTCGCACCGTTCTCATAAAGTGTCTCGGAATTCACTGTCTTGCTGCGTCCCTTTGATGCTCTGTTTTCCTCCACTTCTTTTCTCTTTACTCTCAGCTTTTCGAGCATATGCGAACCTCCTTTCTTTTTCGTTTTAACTTGTTAAAGCGGTAGTGAAATTATATCATAAATACCAAAAAAAAACAATGCGGCAGAGCATTTTCCTCTGCCGCATGCCATTATTCAAATATTACATTTGGAGCCTTTATTTCCTCCGGCGTTTCCGCCCTGTCAGTTCTGACTTTTATTTCTCCTTTTGCAAGCAGGCTGTAAACCGCATCATACTGCTTTTGCGTGAGAACCTCGAGCCTGTTATTCTTGACTTCAAGTCCGATGCCCTTGTTATAGGCATTGTAGTCAATTACTTCTCCGCCCGAAAATTCGCCGTTCTTGTATTCCTGGAGGAGGCTTTTAACCGCATCGCTGATGTTGTATATTGCCGATGTGATTACATTTTCCGACTTGCTGCTCTGATCTGTAATGCTGCCAATAACCTTGCCATCGCAAGCATCCGCTGCAGCTATTACAGAATCCTGAATGTTTCCTCCTGCGGCGAATATGCATTCAACGCCGTCCTTGTACATGTCGCTTGCGGTATTTTCAACTGCCGCGCTGTCTCTCGGATCGCTGCAGTACTCGTATTTCATGGTAACGCTTACGCCCAGTTCTCCGGCAGCCTTGTTTGCTCCCTTTACAAATCCGTAACCGAAGCCTTTAATTTCATCGTTTTCGCCCTGGCCGATAAATCCGAGATTTCTGTAGCCTTCAATTACAGCTGCATATCCGGCAAGAAAACCCGCCTGGCCCGAATCAAAAGCAACGGCAACTGTATTCTTGTCAATTCTTATATCTCCGTTGTCATCATAGGGTTCCGCTTCAGTCATTGCAAAGCTGATTTCCGGGTATTCCTTCTGCATCTCATAGGCAACCTCCTGCATGTTGCTGTTATCTATGATTACCAGCTTGGCGCCCTTGTTGATTGCAGTTCTGATTGTTTCCTCAAATGCTGAATCGCTTGGTTCTGCCGCCTTGTAGTACTTGTGTGAAATGCCGTTGGTTCCGCCGAAATCAACCAGAGTATTCCAGGCAACCTCGCTGTGCCCTCCGTCATTTACAAGCCCGTCGTCGGTAACCAGTGCAATCTCGTAATCCACATCTTCTTCAGGCAGAGCATCCTCCTGCTCGGCGCATCCGCTCATTGCAAGACATAATGCAAAGGCAGTCACGGCACATGTGGCGACAGCCAGAATTTTCTTAAGTTTACTGTTAATCATTTCTATCTCCTTCATCAGTACAGCTCAGGTCTTCTGTGCTTAAGCAGCGGGAGCTGCTGTCTGATACTGTTTACGTAATCGGTATCAATGTCCCCGTAGATTATACACTCTTTTTCGTCGGCACGGGCAACAAATTGCGCCCATGGATCCACTATGCATGAATTGCCATATGCTACGAAGATGCCGTCCTCATCCCTTGCCGGTGCATTGGCGGCAAAGTATACCTGATTGTCTACTGCTCTGGCCTGCATTGTAACATCCCAGTGAACCGGGCCTGTCGTCGTGTTGAATGCTGCAGGAAGGACAATGAGCTGTGCCCCTGCCAGTGCCATCTTCCTGAACCACTCAGGGAATCTGACGTCGTAGCAGATTGCCACGCCTATCTTGCAGAATTCTGTATCTATGACTGTCATGGTCTCTCCGGCTGTAAGGGTGTCGGATTCCATGAATCTGAATTTGCCTTCGACATCTATGTCAAAAAGATGCACCTTCCTGTGCTTTCCTATTATCCTGCCCTCTCTGTCAAAGCAGAATGCGGTGTTGTACACTTTGTCACCGTCAAGCTCAGCTATGGTTCCGCCTATCAGGTAAATGCCCAGTTCTTTTGCGATGTCTGACATGAACTGAACACATCTGCCGTCTTCAGGCTCTGCATACTCTCTGAAGTAATCGTTTGAGTACGGACAGCTCCACATTTCAGGAAGTGATACGACCTGCGCTCCATTTGCTGCAGCTTCCCTTATGTATTTGTCTGCCTTTGCAATATTGTTTTCCTTATCGGCCGAGCCGGCAATCTGGCATAATGCTAATCTGAACATTTCAGCACCTCCATGAACTGTTTTGTAATGCGGCCTGTCAGGCCCCAGATAATTCTGTTTTTACCTTCCGTATCCTCTGTATCAAAAACGGGAACAGGTGCCCTGCCGCTCCTCCACGGATAAGGCTTCCCCCCTGTAACTCTGTCATATGGGAAGTCAGGATCTGGCTCCTGCTGATATCTGCTTTCATACATCTCGACTTCAACATCTGCCAGTCTGTCTATCTCCACCTGGAATACCTCTTCAACCTCCTGAGGATTGGGCTGTATTTCCGTGCCTTTCTTTACTATTCCCAGGAAGCAATGTATCTGTGATCCTCCCGTTGAGAAAAGCGAATCCAGACGGCTTACTACGTCTATTTCATCACGACTGATGCCCACTTCTTCCTCTGTCTCTCTGAGTGCACATTCTACAGCTGTCTCGCCTTTCTCGATTAAGCCTCCGGGGAAGCACACCTCTCCCGGCTGCCTGTCAAGCTTTGCAGCTCGCACCTCATAGAGCAGTCTGTTGTCCTCAGTTACGGGAACCAGTACAGCGAAGTGATTAAAGCCATTTTCGCCTACTGCGTTATAATCAGTAAATGCTTTTCTGATTCTCTCAGCATTGAATCTGCTCATCTGTTTGCCTCCATTCTGTACTCCTCGGAACCCTTCTGGTCAGCTATCTTTCTCTGATAGAGAATGTTAAGCAGAGATGCGATAAGAACCATTACGATTCCCGCAATGGTATTCCAGAGAATCGTCTCGTGAAGCACAATAACCGCAATTACCGGCGCTATTGCCGGCTTAAGGAAAAATGCAAAGGCACCGGTTGATGCTCCTGCCAGGTCAATGGACTTGAAATATGAGTAATAGCCCAGCCCTGTTACTATGATTCCTGTATATAGAATGATTGGAATGTTGTCGGAAATGCCGCTGACAACAGGTCTGCCGATAATGAGCATGAATATCATCAGAAGGATTGCTCCGAATATGAAGCTGATGCTCGTCTGAGCCATGAGACCCATCTTTTCCTGACACACCTTGCCTGCAACCGTATACAGTCCGAAGAAAAATGCCGCTCCAATCATCAGTCCCATTCCCAGTGCCGAATTTCCCTCCTGAATGTTCCAGGGTCTCAGCATGAACACAATTCCCGTCAGTGCTACCAGAAGAATGAGGAACTTGTATCTGTTCAGCTTCTCACTGGTAAGGAAATGTGCGAATATCATAGTGAAGAAAGGGTTCACACATATGAGAACCGAAACTGTTGACGCATTGCACATCATTGTGGAGAACTGGAACATCGACATGCTTACTGCAACTCCCAGGAAGCCTACTCCTGTCAGCATGGCAAGGTCTTTTCCCGTCAGTTTTGTCTGCTTCTGCCTTAACTGAACAAGAGCGAAAGGCAGCAGCACAAGTCCTCCAATTAAAAATCTGAGGAAGGTAAGCTGGAACGGATCCAGACCGCTCCCCCCTATTTTGCAGGACACCTCCATGGTGCCGAATATTAATGCAGTTAATAGTACATATGCATATGCTTTCTTCATGTTAATGTGCTGTACAGTTGTTTCCGTAAAAAAAGGCGGTGTAATCCACCGCCATGTATTGCTTTTGCTTCAGGCTTAAAAGCCCTTCATCTATTAGTTCAGAATTTCGCAACCGCCGAAGTTTACTCCTATCATTTCTTCCTTTTCTGCGCTTACGCTTACGATGAAATCAAGGCCATAGATTTCGGAAATGGCTTTAAGTCTGTCAATGAACTCAGGAAGGTCGCTCAGTAATACATCAGCATGCTTGAGGATGCTGTCGATGAATATTGTTTCAATATCGTGATCTGAGCTAATGATTCCATAGATGAATCCAATGTACTCGTCAATGTTTGTAATGTGTTCGAAATCCTCCATGCAGATTACTCTGATTCTGTATGAGAGCTCATAAGTAAGTCTGTGGTTCTTGTTAATGAACACGATGCTTCCATCGCTCGTCTTGATGGTTTCGTTGGCGAGCTGAATCATCTGATTTGTCTTGCCGCTTCCTTTATGTCCTATGAGTAACTTCACCATGGTTCTGTCCTCCTGAAAAGTCTGTTATCGTTCTGTTTAGTTGTATCAATTATAAACTAAATGATGTGTTCGGGCAAGACGAAATCCTTCTAAGCTGCCCGCATGCTCCATCAATTTCTCCGCCAAGTTCACGGCGAACAGTTGCCGGAATGCCCGCCGACTCAAGTGCCGCAGCGATTTCCTCTGCTCTGCTGCGAGTCGATCCGTCAAAGCCCGTTTCCTCAACTTTGTTCAGCGGAATGAGATTCACATGGCAGAGCATGCCGCCAAGGCGTTTTCTGATGAGCTCCACATCTTCATCTGAATCATTTTCCCCGCGAATCAGGGTGTACTCGAAGGTGATTCTTCTGTGGGTTTTATCCGTATATCTTCGAGCAGCCGCAAGAAGTTCATCCAGCGGGTATTTCCTGTTTATCGGCATTATTGCACTTCGGCCCTCGTCTGTAAGCCTGTGCAGTGAAATGGCCAGATTCACCTGCGGAAAGTCTTCTGCAAATCGGTCAATCATCGGTACAATTCCGCTCGTTGACACGGTCATGTTCCTGTAGCTCATGTTCTTTCCGGCCTCATCATGAAGCAGTCTGAGGAACTTCGATACATTCTCGTAGTTATCGAAGGGTTCACCCATTCCCATAACCACAATGTGATTGATCTCCTCGCCGGTGTACTTCTCTGCAGCCAGAAGCTGACCCAGCATTTCTCCTGCATTGAGGTTTCTCACGAAGCCTCCCAGGGCACTGGCGCAGAACCTGCAGCCCATGCGACAGCCTATCTGCGATGAAACACAGAGTGTGTTGCCGTATCTGTATTTCATGAACACGCCTTCAACGAAATCCCTGTCTCCATCATCCTGGCCAAGCTCGAAGAGGAACTTTCTGGTTCCGTCTGTGTCATCCTTCTGAACATCGGCAACCCGACACCCTCCAATGGTGAAATCTCCGTTTCTGAGGCCATTTTCGAGCTTCTGGCGCAGTGATAGTGACAGGTCTGTCATTTCATCAAAGTCGCAGACTCCCCTGTTCAGCCAGGCGTAAATCTGCTTGCCGCGAAAAGGCTTTTCACCAAGCTGTCCGGCGAACTGCTTCATCTCTTCAATTGTCATGCTGAGCAGATCTCTCATAATGCAAAACCAGCCTTCTCTCTTTCTAATATAACTTAAAGGTATTTCTCACCTTGCGCTTGCCTGTTTTCTTAGGCTTTACCTTTCCCTCTACTGCATTCTCTCCCGCTTCTGGCTTTTCGTCTGTTCCCAGCTGTCCCTTCCAGCCCGGATGGAATCTGTCCAGGTATGCTTCAAGACATATCCAGTCATTTTCAGGTTTTTCGGAAGCGATTCCCGGATAGAACCTCTCAATGTATTCTTCAATCAGAAGACGGGACAGTTTTTTGTATCTGCCCCTGCCGGAGTAATCGAGAGCTACTCCGAACTCTTCTATTGCCTTTGCAGTGGCGCGGTCCTCCATGATGGCTGTGGCCAGTGCGGGATTTTCTTCAACATCCGCTGCGGTAACTCTGAGCTTCTCGCCATAGCCTTCCAGAAGGTTTATCAGATCCTCCGGGTCAATTCCGAATTTGATTGCCAGATAGTCTATGTCGCGTCCCACTGTTACGTAGAGGTCAAAGAGCGCGGTGTGATCCTTCACATCACGTTCCGCCAGACGTCTTAAGTTTTCAATTGAAGTGCTCATTTTTTTCTCCTGATATGCAAAAGGGGACCTGAGTCCCCTTCCCGTGTTTATACGCGTTCGATTGCCAGTCCGGTCTTGTGACCGTTCAGGTTTACCTCGTCGAGGCCTTCAGCCGCATCGATTGCTACGGCCAGAGTTTCCTTCATGATGTAATCTCTGTGAGCATCGATTGCCGCACTTACGTCAGCGTCGGCACCTACGGAAATTCTGATGTTGTCCATCATTTCGTAGTCATTTGCCTTACGCATCTGCTGAATCTTTGAAATCAGCTCACGTGCCAGTCCTTCAGCTTCCAGTTCCGGAGTAACTGTAGTATCCAGAATAGTGAATACGTTGTTTGCCATTGCAACTGCGAAGCCTTCCTTGGCTTCAATTTTCACATCTACCATGTCAGGTGTGATGTCAACCGCTTCGCCGTTCAGGTCAAGAGTCAGCTTGCCCTCAGCCTCCAGTACTGCGAACACTTCCTTAGGATCGGCCTTGCCCATTGCGGCACCGAATGCCTTGATGTTCTTGCCCAGTGCAGGTCCTGCAACTCTGAAGTTAGGCTTCAGGGAATAGTTCATGTATTCGTCAAGGTTGTTTTCAAATACAACCTTCTTGATGTTCAGTTCTTCCATGATAAGGTCTGTCAGGTCGCCGATGATAGCCTCGTACTTTCCATCTACCAGAATGCTTTCCAGCGGCTGTCTTACCTTGATCTTTTCCTGCTCACGTGTTCCGCGTCCCAGGGCTACCAGATCTCTTACCAGGTCCATTCTTTCCTCAACCTTGGCGTCGATGAGTGATTCATCAGCTTCAGGCAGGTATGCCAGGTGAACTGATTCTTCGCCTGTCAGGTTAATGAACATTTCATCTGAGATGAACGGTGCGAACGGTGCCATGAGCTTGGCAACTCCAACGAGCACCTCGTATGTTGTTGCATAAACGCTCTTCTTGTCATCTGTCAGTTCTTCAGCCCAGAATCTTCTTCTCGCACGTCTGATGTACCAGTTGCTCAGATCTTCGTTAACGAATTCCTGAATTGCTCTTACTGACTTCATGTGGTCATAAACGTCCATGGAAGCTCGAACCGACTTAACCAGTCCGTTGAACTTGGAGATGATCCATCTGTCCAGTTCAGGTCTGTCAGCATAAGGCACTTCCAGTGAAGCCGGATCCAGCTCGTCCTGGTTTGAATACAGCACGAAGAAGTTGTAAACGTTTTTGATTGTTCCGAAGAACTTTGAAACGATTTCCTTCAGGCCGTCTTCGTCGAACTTTGTAGGTGACCATGCAGGTGAAGTGTGGAGCAGATACCATCTTGCTGCGTCTGCACCGTATTTATCAAGTATTTCAAACGGATTTACAGTGTTGCCCACGTGCTTGGACATCTTCTTTCCGTTCTTGTCCAGAATCAGGTCGTTAACCAGAACGTTCTTGTAAGGAGCAGTGCCCTTGATGAATGTTGAAATTGCCATCAGTGAATAGAACCATCCACGTGTCTGGTCAATACCTTCGCAGATATAGCTTGCAGGGAAGAGTTCGCTGTCAAATCTGTCTGCATTTTCGAACGGGTAGTGCCACTGTGCGAAAGGCATTGCACCTGAGTCGAACCAGCAGTCCATAACTTCAGGAATTCTGTGCATTGTCTTGCCGCACTCAGGGCATGTGAATGTTACATCGTCTACATACGGTCTGTGCAGTTCAATGCTCTCGTCGATGTCCTGGTCTGCCTTTGCAACCAGATCAGCCTTCGAACCTACGCATTCTAGATGTCCGCATTCGCAGCGCCAGATTGGAATCGGTGTACCCCAGTATCTGTTACGTGAAATGGCCCAGTCCTTAACCTCTTCGAGCCAGTTTCCGAATCTCTTTTCTCCTACGAAATCAGGGTACCAGTTAACGGCGTTATTGTTTGCAACCAGCTGGTCGCGAAGTGCCGTCATCTTGATGTACCATGATGGCTTGGCATAGTATACCAGCGGTGTATCGCATCTCCAGCAGTGCGGATAGTTATGTTCCAGCTTCTGCTTTGCAAAGATCTTGTCTTCTTCTGCCAGCCACTTGATGATTTCAACATCCAGACCGTCAGCCATTACGAATGTGCCCTTCCAAGGTGTTTCAGTGTAGCAGCCTCTTTCATCTACAGGCTGCAGGAACGGCAGGTCGTACTTGAGGCCGCACTGATAGTCGTCTTCACCAAATGCAGGTGCAGTGTGAACGATTCCTGTACCGTCTTCTGTACTTACGTAATCCATACATGTTACGAAGAAGCCCTTGCGGTCAGGCTTGCAGAAAGGCATGAGCTGTTCGTATTCAACGTACTCCAGATCCTTACCCTTCATCTCTTCGATTACTTCATAGTTTTCAGCACCGAGAGTCTTGTCTGCGAGAGCCTTGGCAACGTAGAACACCTTGCCCTCTTCTTCGCCTGCAGTCATCTTTACCTTGACGTAATCAACGTCAGGACCAACTGTCAGTGAAACGTTTGAAGCCAGTGTCCAAGGAGTTGTTGTCCATGCCAGGAAATACTCGTCGGCATCCTTTCTCTTGAACTTGGCTGTGATTGTGTTTACCTTTACATCCTTGTAGCCCTGTGCCACTTCGTGTGAAGCCAGGCCTGTTCCGCAGCGCGGACAGTAAGGCAGAATCTTGTATCCTTCATAAACCAGTCCGGCCTTGAAGAATTCATTGATGATCCACCATCCGGTTTCAATGTAGTTATCGTCCAGAGTGATGTAAGGGTTGTCCATGTCAACCATGAAGCCCATGCGTTCACTCATCTGTTCCCACATGTCCTTGTATGTGAATACGGAAGCCTTGCACTTCTCATTGAATTCGGCAATTCCGTACTCTTCAATCTGCTGCTTGCCTTCGATTCCAAGCTGCTTCTCAACTTCGATTTCTACAGGAAGTCCGTGAGTATCCCATCCGGCCTTTCTGTTTACCTTGTAGCCCTTCATAGTCCAGTATCTGTTCACTGAATCCTTCAGGGTTCTTGCCATCATGTGATGGATTCCCGGCTTGCCGTTTGCCGTTGGAGGTCCTTCGTAGAACACGAAGCTTTCGCCGCCTTCACGTGTGCTTACACACTTGCCCAGAAGGTCTTCTTCCTCCCATTTTTTCGCCTGCTCTGTCTGCAGTTCTGCAATTGGTTTTTCTGATAAGTTTCTGATCATCTTTCTCCTCTTTCTCAGGGACTCTATTAAAAAAGTCCCCAACATTATATTGTTAGGGACGATTATTATTAACCGCGGTACCACCCTAGTTACGGGACCATCATCCCGTCTCTCTATTGTGTCTGACTCCGAGGTGATTTTCACTTGCCGCCTCACCAGCGTTCTCTCAGCATCTGCCTCTTATGCAAAGGCAACAAACGCATCTCTGTAAGGATTTTACGCGGGGCTACTGTCCTCTTCACCGTCATGCATATTAAGTTTTCCGACCATCAGTTTAACTGATGACCACACCTTGATATTCTACCGTTGAAAGCCCTTTAAGTCAAGGGTTTACTGCTCTCTTCCCGTCTCCCATCTCCATGCATCTCTGCACATGTCCTCGATGTCTTTTTCAGCCTTCCAGCCTAGGACTTTTTCCGCCCTTGAGGCGTCCGCATAGCAGGTGGCTATATCTCCCGCACGGCGCGGTCCGATAACATACGGAACAGGCACTTCGTTTATTTCTGCAAAGGCAGTCACCAGTTCCACTACGCTGGTTCCTCTGCCGGTTCCAAGATTGAATACTGCGCATCCCGTTTCTTCGGATTTCAGGCTCCATTCCAGGGCTTTCACATGGCCCTTTGCCAGGTCAACAACGTGGATGTAATCGCGTACGCCGGTTCCGTCCGGAGTATCATAGTCATCTCCAAATACGGTGAGCTTTTCGCATATTCCCGATGCAACCTGCTGAACATAAGGCATCAGGTTGTTTGGAATTCCGCGAGGGTTTTCTCCTATGAGGCCGCTCGGATGAGCTCCCACAGGGTTGAAATATCTGAGCAGTACAGGTCTGAAGCTTTCGTCGGCCACTGCAGCATCTGACAGAATCTGCTCGCTCATGAGCTTGGTCCATCCGTACGGATTGGTGCATGATGTCGGCATTGATTCATCAAATGGTGCCTCGTTGTTCATGCCGTAAACGGTTGCCGATGAACTGAATATTATTCTTTTAACTCCGGCTTCCTCCATTACGCGAATCAGATTCATGGTTGCGCCCAGATTGTTCTGATAGTACATAAGAGGCTTTTCCACCGACTCTCCAACTGCCTTGAAGCCTGCGAAGTGTATTACTGCTTCAATGTCGTGTCTGTCAAAAATCCCTTTGACAGTCTCGTAATCACAGACATCGCCTTCAACGATTTCCGAAATTTCTCCGCAGTCTGCTGCATCACTCTGTGCAATTATCTTCTGAACTCTGTCAAGCGATGATGGATCGCTGTTTGAATAGTCGTCTATTACTACAACATCGTATCCCGCTTCAAGCAGTTCAACTATTGTGTGTGAGCCGATGTATCCGGCTCCCCCTGTTACCAGTATTTTCATTTGCTCAGTTTCCTCTTGACTGCTGCCAGTCTGCTTTTGCAGTAAAGTCCTGCGGCTCTCGGATAAAAGAAATCGCAGGTTCTGTGAACATAGTCCTGATATACGTATGAATCAAGGTCCACAGATGTGCCGTCAGGGCGCACTATGCCCGTGAGCACTCCGATAATCTGCTCATCCTTCACGCCGAACTCTCTCCGGTACTGATTGTCGCCGCAGATTACGTATTCCCTTTTGCCATTCTCTTCAACAACCTTCAGGATTCTGTGAAGAATGTACTTCTCTCCTCTCTTGTAGAGAACGACGTCATATTTTTTCAGTGGCGCGGGGCTTCCGTCCGTATTTACAGGTCTCGGGCTGATGATAAGCATGTCCTCTCCGTTTCCGATGAGGGGCATCATGCTTACGCCCTTGTTTGTATAAACCAGCTTACCGTCCCTTGCCAGTATTTCTTCGTATGAACTCATTTCACTGTTCTCGTTGCAATAATATCCACACCTGTCCCCAGAATGTCCGGGATAACAACATCGCCCACTTCAACAGGAGCGACCAGTTCAACTGCATCGATCTGCTTCATTGCATCAAACATGAGGCCCTTTGGTATTGAGCCGTCGGTTCTAACCGGGCAGCGAACGATATCGCTGTCCTCTTCTGAACATCCGCTTACGCGAACTGTGGATGTGAGCACGCGTACAGGGTTCTGAAGCTCGTTGCGTCCGTAGTCAATGCCCTTCTCGCAGGCACTGCCGGTAACAGCGAAATCATTTTCTTCATCAACCATAAGGTGACATCCCTTAGGGCATACTATACAGATTATTTCCTGCATCTATTCCACCTCCTCAACAGCACTTACAGTAAGCGGTTCTCCCAAAGGATCAATTTTATCGATAAGTGCCTTAGGAATCCTGATCTTTTCCATCTTGCTTGATGACATGTACGGCCTCTTGAACCTTGCTATCTGCTGATCTCCCTGAGTTACAACAACAGCTGATCCTGCACCGAATATCTTCTTGACTCTGAAGGAAACCTCCAGGAACTTTCCTATCTCTTCCATGCGTGCCTTCATCGGAACTGTGTACTTGACATTTTCTCCGTTGGCCAGTGCGAATACCGTATCGCTTGTCTTGGCTTTGCAGCCTCCCAGTACGTATTCTGCAGCTGCCTGTCCGGCACGGATGCTTTCTTCTGTTACGAAGTCAACAAGATCGTGTACCTGAAGAACATTGCCGCATGCGAATATGCCCGGAATCTCCGTTTCATTGTTTTCATAAACAACTGCACCGCTGGTTCTTGAGTCAATAGGAACGCCTGCCTTCTTTGAAAGCTCGTTCTCAGGAATCAGGCCTATGGAAAGGAGCAGCGTGTCGCAATCGAATACCTGCTCTGTTCCGGGAATTACGTTTCTGTGTTCGTCCACTTCCATGGCAACAACCTGCTCAACTCGGTCCTTGCCCCTGATTTCAGTAATGGTGTGACGCAAAAGCAGTGGAATGTCGAAGTCCTTCAGACACTGATTAACATTTCTGGCGAGGCCGTCTGCGTGATCGCTGGCGCCTATGCAAGCCAGAACTTCAGCACCTTCAAGCTTCATGCGGCGAGCCATGATGAGGCCGATGTCTCCGGTTCCTCTTACAACAACTCTTCGTCCAACAGAATATCCCATGATGTTCATGAACATCTGGGCTGTTCCTGCCGTGTAAACTCCTGCAGGTCTTGAGCCTGCAATGCCTACGGAGTCTCTTGTTCTCTCTCTGCAGCCCATTGCCAGAATGACGCTGTCTGCCTTGAGTACTCTGTAGCCTTCAGTGTTTGATACATATACTTCATGGTCCGGTGTAATGTTCAGAGCCATGGTATCTGTCATGATTTCAATGCCTTCAGGAGCATTTCCGTCTGTGCATGCCTCAACCATCTTGATGAATCTGTCAGCATACTCAGGTCCGGACAGCTCCTCCTTGAAATGATGAAGACCGAATCCGTTATGTATGCACTGGTTGAGAATTCCTCCCAGATGCTTTGCTCTTTCTATGATAAGAATCTTTCTGAGGCCAGATTCCCATGCGCTGTGTGCTGCAGCAAGACCTGCAGGACCTCCGCCGATAACTATCAGTTCGTATTTCTTTTCGCTCATGTTATCTGCCCTCCTTTCCCTGTTCTTTTGTCTTGTAGGCGAGTATCTCACTGCCATTCTCGTCAAGGCATATCTCAAGCCAGTCTTTGCCCAGTTCTCTGGCTATGAGTTCCTGAACCTTCGGCATGCAGAATCCGCCCTGGCATCTTCCCATTCCTGCACCAACTCGGCGCTTTACGCCGTTGATTGTTGTTGGCGGAATCGGTGTGTGGAGCGCTGCAACTATTTCGCCCTCGCTTACAGTTTCGCATCTGCAGATGATTCTGCCGTATGCAGGATCCTTGGCGATAGCCTGACGTCTTGCCTCATCGCCTTCGGCCGTTCCGCTTTCAGGCAGGCGCGGACGCTTTCTGCTGTCAATGAAATCAGCCTTTTTACTGAGTTCCAGGCCGTCATTCCTGAGCATTTCAACAACATACTCTGCTATTGCAGGTGCTGCCGAAAGACCTGGTGACTTGATTCCCGCCAGGTCTATGAATCCAGGGAATGCTTCGCTTTCCTGAATAATGAAATCGCTTGAGCTTGAATTTGCTCTTACTCCTGCGAAGTTCTTTATGTTCATTCTGAAGTTTACCTTCGGAACACTTCTCTTTGCCGCTTCAGCAATCTTGTCCAGGCCATCCTTGTCCGTTGTCTTGTCATCGGCATCACCGATGATTGCATCCGGTCCTACGATAAGGTTTCCGTCAACAGTCGGCGAAACGAGAACGCCCTTGCCCTTTTCGTTAGGGCACTGGAAGATTGTTGTTCCAACGCGCTTTCCCTCCTCCTTGTCCAACAGGAAATACTGACCTCGGGTAGGCACTATTTCGTAATCCGGCTTCTCAAGGAGACTGCGTGTCTCAGCCGCATAAACGCCTGTTGCGGAAATTACGAATCTTGTTTCGAAATCTCCCTTGTCGGTTTTAACAGTGAATCCGTCTGCCTTTGCATCAAAGCCTGTAACCTCTGTATTCAGAAATATTTCAACTCCGTTTCGTACAGCGGTTTCAGCCATTGCCAGGCCGTACTCCCACGGATTTATTATGCATGATGACGGTGCGTAAAGTGCTCCAACTACTTCAGGAGCCAGTTCAGGTTCAATTTCCCTGGCTTCATCGCCTGTGAGAACTCTGATTCCCGGAACGCCGTTTGCAATGCCTCTGTCGCAGAGCTTCTGCACGTGCTCCAGGTCAGCTTCATCAAAAGCCAGAACCATGCTTCCGCAGTTGTTGATAGGTACATCAAGCTTTGCTGCGATTTCCTTTGCCAGCTCGGTGCCCCGAACATTCAGTTTTGCCATTAGTGAATCCGGTGACGGATCGTAGCCAGCGTGAATAATAGCACTGTTTGCCTTGGTGGTCCCATTGGAAACATCACTGCTCTTATCCAGCATGGCAACCTTGAGATTGTAGCGTGAAAGCATGTATGCACATGATGCTCCGCTGACGCCACAACCGATGATTACAACATCGTACATTTGTGTTCCTCCGTTAATGTTTTTTGCCCGTATATTATACCATAAAATGCAGCCCTACCTGCCTGTTTTCTTGGCCATTTCCTCTTCCTTTGCCTTGAGCGCTTTCTCCAGTCCTGTCACCGCCGCGAAAGGCATGAACTGCTTGGCCCTCTGGCTTACAGGCATCTTAGGTCTTTCCTTCTTATTTTTCTCCACTCTTGTGTCCTCCAATCTGCCTGTTTCGCTCTCTTCCCGTCGACTCCTCATGCATGTTTACACCCTTGAAGACGGCATTCTTTCCGTACTTTTCCTTTATGGCAAGCTCAGCCTCCATGAGCTTTTTATCCTTCTCCAGAACCTCCTTCTGGGGCCTTGCCTTATGCTCCTCGGCTGCCATTTCGAAGAGGTTCATCTGCCTTGCTCCCGTGTCTTCACGCACATTGTTGCAGGACATGTTCATTCGTCTTACCATGCGCTTCGAATCAACGCTTCTCTCATACAAAAGCAGGACTTCAGGCACTATTACGGAGCTTTCACAGCTCCCGCCTTCGAATCTGACAGTGCCGCCATCACGATGACCGTAGCGTCCGAATCTTCCGCCGGCAGCATCAGCCGCGCCTCCCGGAAGAGTTGATTTGGCATAGCCGACCGACAGAGTTATTGAATCCGTAACCAGACCTTTTTCGACCAGGTCCAGGCACATTGCTTCAGCCATTTCAGCCACAATGGTTCTGCCTTCTTCAAAGGAATAGTCCCTCATGAGAACCTGACCGCTTGTAAGGCTTTTTGCCTGTGGATGATAGTTCTTGATATCTGCGATGGTAACCGGCTCACGCCCCCATGCGTGGTCAATGAGAAGCTCCGCATCCACACCGAACATGTCATAAAGAAGGTCCTCGTCTGCCTTTGCAATATCTCCCATGGTGAAGATTCCCACCTTCTCCAGGCGGCGTGCAATTCCAGGACCGATGCGCCAGAAATCCGTCAGAGGCCTGTGATCCCACAGAGTTTCGCGGTAGGACTTCTCGTCAAGAATGCCTATGAAATCCGAGGCGTGCTTGGCCGAAATGTCCAGGGCAATTTTTGTCAGATAGAGATTGCTTCCGATGCCGCAGGTGGCACGTACGCCGATATTGTCGTAGACATCCTCCATGACCCTGATGGCCAGCTCCTTCGCCGTACATTCATACATGCTCAGGTAGGCAGTGACGTCTATGAACACTTCATCTATGGAATATACATGGATATCATCGGCCGAAAAATACTTCAGATAAATTCCGTAAATTTCCGCTGCATAATCTATGTATTTCTGCATTCTCGGCTGGGCCATGACATAGTCAATTCCTTTAGGTATTTCAAAAACCCTGCAGCGGTTTTTGACACCCAGCTTCTTCATGTTGGGCGACACTGCAAGGCATATGGTCTTCTCCGAACGCTCAGGATCCGCAACAACCAGATTTGCCGTCATGGGATCCAGCCCTCTCTCAACGCATTCAACGGACGCGTAGAAGGACTTCAGATCTATGCATATGTAAGTGTGTTCATTATCTCTCATCATTTCCCTTTTCGTGCAAAAGCAAGCACCTGCTTCAGTGCCGGCTCTTTATCTACTCCCGCAAGTCTCAGCTTGTGGGCATATTCCAGTATTTCGCCGAAATTCTCATCGGGCTCAAGCCCCGCATCAATAAGATCCCTTCCCATGACATATGGCCTTGCCATGAGCTCCCTGAATATCTCAAGGCGTTCTCTGAGGAATTTCAGATTGTCGTCTTCCTCGCCTTCATATCTTTCAGAAGACATGTCAATTGCAGAGAACAGTATCAGCTCTTCCGGGCAGACCGATTCATCGAACATTCTGTTTGTGGCTTTGACAGTGGATTTATCATAGGCCAGCATGTTCGGTCTCATGTGAAGCTGTGTCATGTTTTCAACGTAGCTGATCACTTCCCTGTTACCCGTGATTCTTCTTAGGAATTTATCAATAAGAGGTGCTCCCGCCTTCTCATGTTCGTATGAGTGAATTCTGCCCTTTATCACTTCCGTCACTTCAGCTTTTCCGAAGTCGTGAGTCAGAACGGCGAGCATGAATCTGAAGGGTTCTTCCACCTGCTCATGATAATTTACCGCCTTGTCGAGGCATTCCATTGTATGAACCCATACATCTCCTTCAGGATGAAAGACCGGGTCCTGCTCAAGTCCTATCAGCCTCTCAAGCTCAGGGAACCAGATTTCAAGCTGATTCATTTCTCTTAAGACTTCAAAGAAAACTGAAGGCCTGCTGCTCTTGCATAAACCTTTTTCCAGTTCCGCTTCAACTCTCTCCTTCGGCAGTTCTGAAATATCTATTCCGCGACAGAGTTCCACGGTTTCCGGTGCCACCTTCAGATTGAATCTGGCCGCAAACTGAGCGCCTCTCAGAACCCTCAGTGGATCCTCTACAAATGCATCGGAGTCAATATGTCTCAGTATTCCTTTTTCAAGGTCTTCACGTCCTCCATAGCTGTCAATGATTTCCCCGCTGAGAACATCCTTCATGATGGAGTTGATCGTAAAATCTCTTCTCCTTGCCGCAGCCTCAGGGCCCAGGAAAGGATCCGTAAATATTTCAAAATCTCTGTGGCCTCTGCCGGTATTCTTCTCTTTTCTCGGCATGGCTATGTCTATATTATACCCACGCAAAGAATAAACGCCGAAGCTTTTGCCAATGGTAATCACTTCACCAAAGTCTTCCAGAATCTCTTTCAGCTCTTCGGCGGGAATACCGTGTACTTCGACGTCAATATCTTTATTTTCAAGGCCCAGAAGTTCATCACGAACAAAACCGCCGGCGAAGAATGCTCTTCCCCCGCGGGCACCGGCTGCCTTTGCAATATCCCTTGCTTTTTCTATATCCTTTGTCAGTTTATCTTCCATGTTCCTCTTCCCCTTAATCCGATTTAATTATAACAAAAAGCACAGAACCGCGTAAAGCGGTTCTGTGCCGTGTAGTTATTTCACAAGCGTGCTCAGAATCTCGATGTGGTCTGCAACCTGCGCCGCATTGTCCATAAGATATTCACGGTTTTCACTTGTTATTCGCTTGCCATTCTCCCCCACTCTATCTTTTCTATATAATACAAAAGCAAGGTGGACACAAATCGTACACCTTGCCGTTTTTTCATATTTATTTAAATCTGTTATCTCGCTTTCACCTGATATCGAGTGTATGAAGTCCTTGCTGCCAGCACAAGGGCTGTAGTGGTCAAGCGTTTTTGTAACACCACTGCCTAATTTGTTAAGTTCCGTA